>JAMONC010000024.1 GCA_027066725.1 Desulfobacterales bacterium | reverse complement strand
TTTAAGCCCTTTATCTGTAAAGTTATGAACTGGCTTTAATACAACCAAACGAACTCCCATACAAACCGCTTTAAGATCCATCTCAGCTAACTTAGACCTATGAGAATTTAATACCTTTAGGAAAGAAGCCAGCTCAAAAGCACTTACCTTACCATTTGAATTCTTCTCAATATATTTACTTATATCTACCTTAGACTTACCAAGTATTTTAGCAAGCTCTTGATAGCCTAAGTACACAGTCTTCCCATTTAAAGTAACACCTTGGAAGAAATAGACTATACCTTTCTTGGCTCCTGGACTATGACACATAGTACATTCAAGATACTTAAAGTGTATATCTGCCTGAGGGAGCCAACTGTGCTTTTCTAAAGCATCTGTATGACACTTCTCACAAATAGCTCTTCTCTGTGCAGCAGTTAATTGATCAAAAGGAACCACTGCATGAGGATCATGGCAGTTATAACAAATCTTTTTACTTACTCTATAATGTAAGCTCTTTTTATACTGTTCCATTACTCCTGGATGACAATTTGCACAAACTACAACACCAGGAGATTTAACAACTATCTTCCCGCCTTTTTTAAAGACCTTAAATTCAGAGTGGCAGTTAAGACATGTTACTCCATTTTTAGCATGTACAGAATTTAAGTATGCATGTTGATTTGGAATAGGAGGCATCTTAGCAAGATATTGTCTGTTTACTGGATAAAGTTTATATCCTCCATTCTTCTCTGGTATCTCCACTTGTATAGTTTTATAGAATGGAGATACAGAGGTATGACACATTGCACAGTCTTTTATGTTCTTAACTTGATCTGTAAAGTTGTGGTAAGGCTTTGTTACAAGTATCTCTTCTTGTAAACCACAATAAGAAATCCCTGCACCTTTTAAATCATCTAAAACTACTCTTATTTCTCTAGGATCAAGTTTACCATTTCTGTTAGCATCAATAACTTCAAACAAATTAGGATTTTTAGTATCAAGCGCCTTAGCAAGCTCACTGTAAGTTACAGGAACTCTTTTACCATCTTTAACTACATAAAAATGTAAAAACATCCCCTTTGTTGCCTTTGGGGAATGACAAACAGTACACTCTAAATACTTAAAATGTGTCTGAGGCTGTGGTAACCAATCATGTGGTGTTCCTGCATGACAACGTAAACAAATTGAAATACGCTGATTTTGTGAAAGCTGCTTAATTGGAACCTCTGTATGAGGATCATGACATGCCCAACAAGGTTCATTACTAATCTTAAAATGTCGACTCTTTTTATATTGGGCAGCCACATCAGGGTGACACATACTACAGTCAACCGGTGCTAAATATTGCTTATGAGGCACCTGAGTAATGTCTGTATGACAGTCTGTACAACCAAGACTGCCATGAACAGAAGCCTTATACTTTGTAGGATCTACATAAAGGCTTGTTACTCCAGGCGATACCTTTTTTACGCCCCTTACGGGAATCACCATTTGACGAAGATCAGCCTTGCTCATTTGAAGGATGTCTTTGGAACCATGACAACTATAACAGTCTTGGTTACTAAGAGCATAGACTGGAGTCAAATGGTAGATAAGCGGGGCAATTACAAGAAAACAGACGAAAATCACAAATTTCGCCACCTTGGTACGACTCTCACTCCTCTCTCTCATTGATCACACCCCTTATAAACCGACTTTAGGCTTTTTTAGCATAATGGTTACAGATGTCAAGCTTAGAGCTTAAAAAGTTTAAAAATTTTCTATAGTTTAAAAAAATTTTTAATTAATCAGTATTAAATCTAAAGCATTTAAAAATAAAGCGAAATTTTTTGATTTTGTCAAATCATAAAGACTTTTTAATTATTTTTCAAACATCTTTTTAAGTATCTTATCCTTACAATGTTCAAACCATCCAACCCTTACATCTTCAAAAGGATTAAAAAAAGGAAGATAAGGTTTTATATCAAGAAGGGGACTTTTATCTATCATATCTACATCAAGAATTTCTATCTTAGCCTCATCAAAAATTACCCTTTTTATCCTTACAAGTGAAAGTCCTATTGGATTAGGACGTCTCGGAGATCTGGTTGTAAAAAGACCATGCTCTTTACTATCCCACGCAGGAGTAACCATTAAACTATAATCCTTTATAAGGTGCATGTGAAAAATTACATAAATGTGAGAAAACCCTTCTAGATCTTTTAGTCCATCTTTAAACTTAGGATCAAGCTCTATAACCCCCTCTATGTCTTTTCCCATCCATGGCTGAAAAGGAACTCTAGCTTGCCCTTTAAAAGGTGTACGTATTAAACCTATAGGATGATATAAAATTGGCTCAAATTCCATTTTGATCAATATATCAATATTCAACAGGAAGCTTATTTAGTTCACTTCTTTTAAAAACTGGACCATCCTTACATACATAAATAGGACCAACATTACAATGCCCACACACACCAATACCACATTTCATCCTATTTTCTAATGATAAATACACTTGATCATCCTTCCATCCTGCCTTTTCAAGAGGAGGCATAGTAAATTTTATCATTATAGGAGGGCCACATATAAGCGCTGCAGCATTTTCTGGACTTGGTGATACTTGCTCTGTAATAGTAGGGACAAAACCAACAAGACCAGTCCACCCAGGTGCTTCTCTATCAACTGTAACATAAAGATTTAAATCATCTCTTTTTTGCCACTCCTCTAATTCTTCTTTATATAAAAGCATACCTGGACTTCTTGCCCCATATATTACAGTAATCTTTCCATATTGATCTCTATTTTCAAGCATGTATAAAAGAGTTGCTCTTAAAGTAGTAAAAGCAAATCCACCCGCAATTATAACGATATTTTTCCCTTTAAGTTCATCTTTTACTGGGAAACCATTACCAAGAGGACCTCTTATACCAATTCTTGCCCCCTTATCTAATTGATGAAGGGCATTTGTAACCTTACCTGTTCTAAAAACAGTAAAAAGTAAGTATCCTTTTTCTGTAGGAGATGAGGCTATTCCAATGGGAATCTCTCCATGACCTACTAAAGACAACATAGCAAATTGTCCAGGAATATGCTCCCACTTCTCCCTTAGTAAATCATCCTCAAATATCAATCTAAAGGTTTTTAACTTTCCATCTTCAGTTTCTACTTTTACATCTTCTATCCTTGCAGGATATGGAAGATATGGATTTTTTATCTTTAAGCTGTTCTCTTTCATCATTTCACCGCCAAAAGATTTCTTATAACTTCTCTAATGTCTATATTTACAGGACACTCCTTTATACACCGACCACAGCCCACACAAGAAACCGGGCCAAATCTATCTGGGAAATACTTAAACTTATGTAAAAATCTATTTCTTACCCTTTTAACTTTATCTCCCCTTGGATTATGACCCGAGGCATGTTGGGTGAAAAGAGGAAACATACATGAATCCCAATATCTTATACGTCTTCCTCTCTTTTTAACCACCTCATCTTGTATATCAAAGCAATAACAAGTAGGACACAAAAAAGTACATGCCCCACAATTAATACAACTCATTGCTACATCTTGCCAAAAAGGTGCATTGTAAACTGCCATCAATTCTTTTTGTTTCAATTGTTCAGCAAGATTTGGCATAGATTTTAGTGCACTTTTTGATTTTTCCTTACGAGCAGCTATCTCATCTAATTCACTTTGACTAGCTTTTGAACAAAACTTTTCAGGGAAAATGGTATCCTTTAACTCTTCGGAACGTTTAGAAATAAATTCTATCACATAACCAGTCTCATCATCTAAGGGATGAAGTATTATATCAAGGCCATCTGTCCCTAATGGACTTCCTCCTGTCCATAGACAAAAACAGGTACTTGATTGTTTTGTACAAGATATACCAATTAAAAATATCTTCTTACGCCTTATGTTATAATAAGGATCATCTTTAAAGGGCATATCATTTAAAATAAGGCTCCTTGCATCACAAGGTCTTACTCCAAAAAGGACTGTATCTATTTTATCAGGTTCTTTATCTAGGCATTGTTTTGGTAAAAAGGCATCTTCTGCCTTAGGATCATAGTTAAAAGTAAGCAACGTCTCTGGCTGCGGGAAGAAAAAGGGTTTTATAGAGGACTTAGGAAGTGTTACTTCATCAAAATATGAAAAAAATTCACTATCAAACTCTGTATCCCTATTAATAATTCGCCAATCTCTAAATCCTTTATCAGTCTTTTGAGGGCAAAAGGTCTTATAATCTTTACTAATTACTTGT
>JAMONC010000023.1 GCA_027066725.1 Desulfobacterales bacterium | reverse complement strand
GGCAGCAGGCGTTTTAAGTACTGAAGATACCTTTAAGTTGGTTAAAAAAAGAGGGCAGCTCATGGAAGAGGCAGGCCAAAAAGTAAGTGGCTCAATGGCTGCTGTAATTGGCCTTTCAAAAGATGAGCTATCTAAAATTATTGATGATCTTAGAAAAAAGGGAGAGATTTCTCTAGCAAATCATAATTCTTTAGAACAGATTGTTATTACAGGAGAAAAAGCCCTTATAAAAGAGGCATGTAAGTTAGTTAAAGAAAAAGGGGCACGAGCAATTCCTCTTAAGGTTTCTGGTCCATTTCATAGTCCCCTTATGAAGGATGCTGCTAGAGAGTTTTCCTCTCTTATGGATGAAGTAGAGTTTTTATCTCCCACAGTACCTATTTATTCTAATGTAAGTGCTAAAGCAGAGACTGATCCTTTAAGAATAAAAGAGCTTTTATCCAAACAGATGGTATCTCCTGTAAGGTGGTATGATATAGTTGTAAATATGAGGAATGATGGAATAGATACCTTTATAGAATCAGGTCCAAAGAAAGTGCTTGCAAATCTTGTCAAAAAGTGCCTACCATCAGATTCTTCTTTTAAGATATTTCAAGTAGAAGATACAGAAGGGATATTAAATCTAACAATTGTTTAGACTATGTAAACAGTTTTGTAGTAAATGTTTTAAAAAGACTAAAGACTTAAGAGAATTTTAATATTAGAAAAAATTTTTAGTCTATAAGACAACATAATTTTTTTATTATTAGAGTTTCTAATCTGGTAATATTTTTTAAAAAAATATAACATTTACTATTATTCAATCTCATAATTGTTTAAGTTTTTGATGAATTAGCCGACAAGCCTCGTATGGAGGCTAATATGGATAGGGAGAAGATTACCAACAGACGTAGAACTGAGCGTTTGCCCACTCACTATGATGTTATTTATTCTGACGGCAAAAAAATGCACAAAGAGTATGTAAAAGATATAAGTGTTGGTGGGCTACAAATAGAAGCTCTAAAACCTCTTGAGCCAGGCACTAAATTAACTCTTACTCTTACTTCTAATCCTCCTTTAAAGGTTAAGGCAATTGTCAGATGGGTTAAAAAAGTAGGATATAGATATAGAATTGGAGTACAATTTATTAAACTCTCTCCTGAACAACAACAAAAGATAAAAGAAATAATACATGCCCTTTTTTGGGAAACTCATGGATCACCTTATCGATAGAAAAACATTGCTAAATAATTACTTAATAAAAGACTTTATCTTTTTATGTCTTCTTTTTTGATATATGTCTACGTACAGATTCTTTTAATTCATCAAGGTTAAAGGATTTAACTATATAGTCATCTGATGCCCAAGAAGCTAAGTCTTGTTTATATTCTGGATAAGCAGAGCTTAATATTACTGGTATATCAGGTCTTTTCTCTTTCATCTTTCTAAGAACTTCTATTCCATCCATGCCTGGCATATTAATATCTAATATTACTAGATCAGGTTCAATTTTATCAAATAAATCTAGAGCTTCTTCACCGTTTATAGCTGAAGTTACTTCATAACCTTCTTCTTCAAATTCTTCTTTGTAAAGAAGATGGATACTTTCTTCATCATCAACAACTAAAATTTTCTTTTTATCAGACATAATTGGTCCTCCTTTCTAATTTTATGTTCTCAAATTAATTTAAGAATTATTCCCCCTCTTTGCACTTATTCTATCCTTCTAAGTCAATTTCTCTTAAGAATTTAGCAGATTCTTCTGGAGGTGTTGGATTTATATAAAACCCTGTACCCCACTCAAATCCAGCTATCATAGTAAGCTTTGGCATTATCTCTATGTGCCAATGATAGTGTTCAAGTTGTGGTGTTCTAAGAGGTGCAGTATGAAGCATGAAATTATAAGGTACACGCGGCAATGCCTTATCGAGTCTTTTCATTGCTTCAGAAAATATATCTGTTAATGAATGAAATTGGGCATCTGTCATAGAAGTATAAGAAGATTGATGATTTTTAGGCATAAGCCACATTTCAAAAGGTGCTCTTGGTGCATAAGGACAAATGACAATAAAATCACTATTTTCACAAACAATCCTTATATTTTGAGATCTTTCCTGTCTTATTATGTCACAATAAACACAACGCTCTTTATAATCAAAATACCTCTGACTGCCTTTTAATTCTTCTTCAATTCTCTGTGGTACAATAGGAAGGGCAATTAATTGAGAATGAGAGTGTTCAAGGGATGCTCCAGCAGCTCGGCCAAAATTTTTAAATACAATAATATATCTAAAACGCATATCCTTGGCTAAATCTACCATCCTATCCCTATATGCCCAAAATACTTGAATGAGTTGATCATGACTCATTTGAGCCATTGTTTCATTATGTCGGGGAGTTTCTATTATTACTTCATGAGCCCCTATACCATTCATCTTGTCATAAATACCTTCTCCTTGCTTATCTAAATCCCCCTCTACAACAAGAGCAGGGAATTTATTAGGCACAACCCTTAATGTCCACCCAGGAGTATTAGGAGCAAAGGTACTTCTTCCATAGGCAAGTACTTCTGGAGGTGTTGTATGTTCATTGCCTGGACATAACGGACAAAATCCACCTTTTGTCTTTTCTTTTTCTATTACAAAATCTGATGGTCTTTTACCGCGTTCCTTTGCTATGATTACCCATCGTCCTATGATCGGGTCCCGTCTTAGTTCAGGCATTAATAAACCTCCCCCTAGTTATTTTAAACAAGCCATATACGTCTTTCATAATCTTCATCTGGACGTGTTACTACTATATAGCCTTGTCTAGGCCATCTATCTTGAACAAGTCCCCCCTTGGCTATCTCTATGTATACTTTAAGATGTTCCCCTTGTTCTATGCCATAACAAGAAAATGGTATAGATATCTCAACTATAAAATAAGAAGCCCATTTGATTCCACACTCTTTTGGGTCTTTTTTTTCTTCATCTATAAAAAATTCAAGTTCCCATTTTGCAGGACCACTTTCTGGTAGAGCTTTTTCTATAAGCTTTAAAACTAAACGGAATTCTTTTTCTCTAGCTTCTTGTATAATAGATAAACTTGTTCCTTCTTCCCATTCACTGAACCCCTTGTTTCTAGGATCAAGCCTTAAGTAAAAATTCTCAAGATCAAAACCCCAGCGGATCTCTTTTAAAAGGGCTTGTCCTTGATGCATAGCTCCGCCACGATCTGATAAAATAAGAAGACCACTTCCTGTCCATTCAAGATAATGAGAAAGCTTCCCATCTATTTCTGGTTGTATAAAACCCCTTGGTTCTCTACTTGGTATTACTTCATGAGCTCTTCTTATTGGTATATTCAAATCTTCAGGTACCCAAAGCCCTAAGCTTTTATACATATGTTGTAAATGAGCTCTAAACAATCTATCAAACTCAAAGGCAAAATCTGAAACAAACTGGTCTCCATACCACCAAAACCAATCGCTACCTTCTGCAGCCATTATTGCTTCTTTAGCTTCTTCTATTGCCTGTTTATCAATCTCATCTTTTTGTTTTATTCTTTCAAATTCAGCCCTTGCTTTCCCCAGATATGACCATGCCTTGTTTTCTTCTACGCCACCAATCCATATTCCAAAGTCATGATTTATCCAAGAGCCTGTATGTAGTTTATTTAATGTTTTCTGAGGAGGAATTTCCTCTATTGCCTCTGATATTGTCATCATATCAATTTCTGGATGCTTAGATAATCTATCATACAGTTTTGTTAAAAATGCCTCTCCACCATCTGGATAATATTCCCAGGGGTTTTCTCCATCTAATATGACTGCTACAGTAGCAGCTCTTCCCATCTCTTGACACATATCTTGTATACCAGAAAGCCTGGCTATAAAATCATCTACTGCCTGATTTGGATCATTTTTTTGATATACAAAACCTATTAGGTCTGAAAGGCGATGATGCCTAAAAACCATATTTATAGAGCCACCTTCGACTTCGACTCGATAGGGTTGAAATAAAGCTGTAGAGTCATGATACTCTAAAGAGTTAAATAATATTTCTTCATCTGTGGCAGCCCAACTAAAGCCTACTTCCTGTACTATTGGAATCAATTCAGGCGATACTGATCCTTCAGATGGCCAAAGTCCTATGGGTTCTTTTCCTAGATGTTCTTTAAAATAATTTTTGGCCTTTATTAAATGTTCCTTAGCATCTTCAGGATAGTGGAACCTAGGAGGAAGATTTACATGGGGCATAGCCCTTTTAGCACAATCTGTATCTATTAAAAGGGGTAAAATGGGATGATAAAATGGACTAGTAGATAGCTCAATCTGTCCTTTTTCCCAAAGATTTTTGTATCTTTTAGTTACTTGAGATAGTAATTTTAAATGAAAATCTAATAATTCGTTTTTTTCTTCTTCTGTAAAAAGCCGTTCTTTTTTTAAAAGCCCTTTTATAAAAGGGTCTTTTCTATTGGAAAATCCTATCCAAGTAAGATTGAACCATACCTGTAAATCTAAAAAGTCTTGCGTAGAGAATTTATCTCTTATTGTACTTAGGTTTGTCGGATCTAGTTCTTTCCCCCTTAGAGAGAGAAGTTGAGAATATCTCGGATATGGATATACCATCGTAGGCCAATTACAACTAAAAAATCTAGTTAGTATAAAATTTTGTTCATCTGGAGTTAATTCTGATGCAGGTTTTCTAGATATATCTAGAAAATCATCACTCATCCCATTACAGTAAGCTTCTATTTGTGCTAATAGAGAAGGCACAAGATTTACTGTAACTCTGGCATTTGGATTTTCTTCAAGAACTGAAACCATATCAGAGTATGCCTTTATAGCATGGATTCTTACCCAAGGCATACAAAAACGATTTTGGAAAGGGTCAATATAAAGAGGTTGGTGCATGTGCCATAAAAATAGCACCTTTAGAGGAAATCTCATAATTTTTTACCTAATTAATTAAAAAAATAAATATTATTCACCTCTTGCCTTTTCTTCTCTTTCTTGTCTCTCTTTACATTTTATACACAGTGTTGTCACGGGTCTTGCTTCAAGGCGTTTAAAACCAATATCCTCACCACATTCTTCACATATGCCATATGTACCATCATCTATTCTTTCAAGGGCTTTTTTTATTTTTTGAATTAATTTTCTCTCTCTATCCCTAATACGTAGCTCAAAACTTCTATCAGATTCTATAGCTGCCCTATCAGTTGGATCAGGATAGTGTCCATCTTGATCTGTCATTTCTTCAATAGTTTTATCGGCTTCATTTAATAGCTCATCTAGTTTTTTTTGAAGTAAAGCACGGAAGTATTCAAGTTGTGCTTGATCCATAGATTATCCTCCTTCTCTTGTCCAGGTACCGCTTTTGCCTCCCGACTTCTTAATGAGCTTTATATCTTTTATACGGATTCCCTTGTGTACAGCTTTACACATGTCATATATAGTCAAAGCTGCAACACTTACTGCAGTAAGTGCTTCCATTTCTACTCCCGTTACACCTTTTAATTTTACTCTTGATTCTATAATTATAGAATAATCTTTTGGATTAGAAATAAAATCTATTTCTACAAATTGTATTGGAAGTGGATGGCAAAGCGGGATTAGTTCATCTACTTTTTTAGCTGCCATTATTCCGGCGACTCTTGCTACTGCAAATACATCTCCTTTTGCAATTTCTCCTTTAATTAAGAGATTAAATGCCTTTTCACCTAATTCTATTTCTGCTTGGGCCTGAGCAAATCGAACGGTCTCTTTTTTTTCACTAACATCAACCATTCTAGCTCGCCCTTTTTCATCTATATGGGTGAAGTGATCTAAATTCATTTCTTCTCAGGCCCTTCTATTGCTGTTTTGATCTATGTTTCTGTTTTTGATATTTGTGTTTACTAAATATTCTATGGAAGAATCCTTTTGCACCTTTTTGTTTTTCTCGTTCAATTTGATCAAATTCCTCAAGCAGTTCCTTTTGGCGAGGAGTTAAATTGGTAGGTATTTGGACTTCTACCTCTATTAATTGATCTCCTTGGCTAAATCCTCTAAGATTTGGGAATCCTAATCCTTTAAGCTTAAATATATTACCATTTTGAGTCCCTGGTGGTATTTCTATAGTTTTTGTACCATATAAAGTAGGTACTTCAACTTGATCTCCCAATGCTGCTTGAGCAATAGTAATAGGTATTTTTAGATATACATCATCTCCTCTTCTTTGAAATATCTCATGTTGTTCTACATGGATAACGATATATAAGTCTCCCGCAGGTGCACCTTTTAGCCCTGCATCACCTTCTCCTCTTAATCTTAAACGAGAGCCAGTATCAACTCCCGCAGGTATTTTTATTTTAACTCTTTCTTTGGCTCTAATCCTACCTTCGCCTTTACATCTTTTACATGGATCTACAATAATTACTCCTTCACCATTACATTGAGGACATACTGTTGCAATACGAAAGAAACCACCAGAGCTTACAACTTGTCCAGTCCCTCTACATGTAGGGCATGTAATACGTTTGGATTTTTCTGAAAGACCTGTACCCTGGCATTCAGGACATATAATCATACGATTAACTTCTATTTCTGTTTCAGTTCCTTTAGCAGCTTCTTCAAATGTAATTGCAAGATCATATCTTATATCTGCACCTGGTTCATAAAATTCTGAATGCTTTCCTGAACTACCAAAGTTAAAAAATTCATTAAATAGATCACTAAAAGATCTAAATATATCTTCATATCCAGAAAATCCTGTAAATCCAGTTCCTGCTACTCCTTCATGTCCGCCAAGATCATAAGCACGTCTCTTTTCTGGATCTCGTAGTACTTCATAGGCCTCTGCAGCTTCTTTAAAACGTTCTTCTGCTTCCTTATTGCCAGGGTTTCTATCTGGATGGTACTTTAGAGCAAGCTTACGATAGGCCTTTTTAATCTCTTCTTCTGTAGCATTTCTAGGTACTCCAAGTATTTCGTAATAATCTCTTTTAGGTGCCATAGGCCATCACCGTCTCTACTTGCTCTTTTTGTTTGTATCAAGTAATTCTGCCTGTTGAAGAGTCTTAAAGACCTTTTTTTCTTCTGCCTCTTTAGCAAGTTCTTCAAGATTATCAAATCTAACTTTTCCTGCAGCTATCTCTCTAAGAGCTAAAACTATTTCTTTATTTTTACATTTTACTAAAGGTTCAGCCCCTTTTCTTAATTGTTTTACTCGTTCTACTGCAAGATAAACAAGTTCAAATCGGCTAGGAACATGTACTAGACAATCTTCTACAGTGACTCTTGCCATAATATCCTCCGGCTAATTCACTTTTTTAATTTTTTTATCGTTATATATTTTTAAAATAATACTTAAAGACTCTTTATAAACTATAAAAAATTGGATAAGTCCAAAAATCTTAGAAATAGAATATTATAAAGAATTTTATTCGATTGGCAATCTTGTTTTGTTTATTTTTTGAATATTAAGAAATTTATAAGATACTAAATAAATTATTTTGAATTTATTTAATTTTTAAAAGCTGTTTTACTTCGTTTATATCTATTTCCTTAAATTCTCTAAGACACTGCTTAGCATAAGGACAATATTGGGCACAGCCAAGGTCTAATTTAGGATTTCTTATTTTTTGTCCACAGTTAGAACATATTCTAGTTGTATCGTCTTTAAAGAATTCTATAGTATTACCGCATTTAGGACATTTTATTTCAAAAATAGCATCAGGTTTCCAATATCTTGTATCTTGTCCTGGACATTTCATGATATCTCCATAGTAATTTTAAAGGATATTAATTAAATTTCTTATGCCTACCCTATTTAATATTTCGCCTAATCGTTCTCCTTTTTGATTTTTTTCTATATAAAAATCAAGTGTTTTCTTTAAAATAGATAAAACTTGGGTATCAGAGAATAATCCTTTAAGTTCATAGCCTAGTTGAGGATGTCTGCCTAGTTTCCCCCCTAGCAATATACGATAGCCTGTTTTCCCATTTTTAAGGGTTCCTGTAGGACAACTTTTTACACATTGTCCACAGCCTAAACACTTTTCAGGATCTATCATAGGAAGATTTGGCGATTCTAGAAGAGTTATAGCATCTTCTTCACAGCTATCTACACAATTGCCACATCCCTTACATTTAGAGTCTGATATTTCAGGATAACTAGTTCCTATAATTCCTATGTCTACTATTTGGGGTCTAGAACATGCATTTGGGCAATCTGATATTGCTATACTAAATTGATGATGGGGCCTTATTTCCCCTAGTATCTTTTTTTCTAAAAACTCTTTTAGATTTTTTGATTTTAAGATTTCCTCAATCTTATCTACCAGTTTTCCACTTTCTGTAACTCTATTAGGACAACCCTTTATGCCAAAACATGTTTTAAGGCTGTAGCCTTTTAATAAGGTTTGATTAATAAGTAGCTGAGGATCTCTCATTATTACCTCTTTCTTTTTGGTATTTAGTTACTATTTTACCACAATTAAAAACTAAAACAACTAAAAAGTGATTATGGTATTAGAGGATTTTTTGTTTTGTTGTAATGTTTATAAAAAAGTGTAGACTTCGCATTAATAAGATATATGGAGAGTTGATCATATGGAAGTTGTAGAGATATTTTCATATGAATTTATGCACCGTGCTCTTATTGCAGGGTTACTAGTATCTATTAGCTGTGCAGTATTAGGGCTTTTTATGGTTTTAAGGCGAGAGGCAATGATAGGTCATGGGCTTGCCCATGTTACTTTTGGAGGCGTTGCTCTTGCCCTTCTTTTAAATAAGAGCCCTTTATTCGTATCCCTTGGTTTTGGTTTTTTGGCTTCTATTGCAATTGTTTTTTTAAAGGACAAAGCAGGCCTTGGTGGAGATACTGGTATCGGGATATTAAGTAGTTTAGGAATGGCACTAGGAATTGTCCTTGCCTCAGTTGCTGGGGATTTTAATGCTGATCTTTTGTCATATTTTTTTGGTTCTCTTCTTACTATAGGGCCTAAAGAAGAGATAATAGCTGCTATTTTGGCATCTCTAGTGCTTCTTGTTTTAGCTTTGTTTTTTAATGAGTTGGTATATGCAAGTTTTGATCAGGAGAGTGCAATAGTCTCTGGTATAAAAGTACGTACACTTGATATAGTGCTTGTAAGCCTCTCTGCAGTTACTGTGGTAATTGGTATGAAGGTTGTTGGACTTTTACTTATTGCTGCTCTTATGGTAATACCTGCTGCAACAGCACTTATAGGTGCTACAAGTTTTAAAATGGCTGTTATTAAAGCTGTATTAGTCGCAGTTATCTCTGTGGTAGGGGGTCTTATTGCTGCTGTTTATTGGGATTTACCTGCAGCGGGTAGTATTGTATTAATAAGTGGTATATTGCTGGGTTTAAGGCTTATCTTTTCAAAGGCTTAATCTATGAAAGATATTCTTATGATTTCTCCTACATCCTATGAGATAGAGGCTGCATCAGATATAGATTATAAAAAGGTTGTAATAGGAATTGGTCCAGTTTTCTCTGCTATAAAACTTACTCAGATTTTAGAGCATTATCTACCTAACTTAATAATCCTTTTTGGAGTATGTGGAGCTTATCCTGATTCAGGATTAGGGATTGGAGATGTTGTAATTGCCTCAAAAGAGATTTTTGTAGATATTGCTAGGTGTTTTAAAGATAAAGAAGAACCAATTAGTGTTTTAACAGAAGAAGACGTTGTTTTTAATTTATTAGAGGAGATGAATTGGTTGTTTAAAGACAAAATGTTAGATTTCCCAATAGTTAATTTTGCAACTGTATGTTGTTCAACAATGTATGAGGATAGAGCTTATAGAATAAAAAATAAGTGGAATACCAGCGTAGAGAATATGGAAGGGGCTTCTATTGCTAAGGTATGTAGATTATATAACATTCCTCTTTTAGAGATAAGAAGTGTTAGTAATATTGTGTGTGATCCTATAAACTTATGGAGAATTGATGAAGCTATAAAGTCATTGTCATTATCTTTGAAAAAGATCATTAAAATTTTGTAGTTTCAGGGGAGGTCATGAAAAGTTTTACATTGGGTTTTTCTGGTTGTCCAAATGATACATTTATATTTTATGCTTTAATTAACAATAAGATAAATTTTGACTTAGATTTTAAATACTTAATTTCAGATGTTGAAGAACTTAATAAGAGGGTAATTTTAAAAGAGTTAGACATAAGTAAGGTTTCTTTCCACTTATTTGGATATGTAAGTGATGAATATGTAATTCTTCCAAGTGGTTCTGCCTTAGGAAGAGGTTGTGGTCCGCTTTTAATTGCTAAAAGAGATTATAGCTTAGATGAACTTACTAAAAAAGTTATAGCCATTCCAGGTAAATGGACTACAGCACATTTACTCTTAAAGCTTTTATTACCTAAATTAGAGCATACTAAGATTATGTATTTCAATGAAATACCAGATGCTGTAGCTAGAGGTGAGGTAGATGCTGGTGTTATCATACATGAGTCTAGATTTACTTATAAAGAAAAAGGATTAATTTGTATCTCTGATCTTGGCAAATGGTGGGAAGATACTACAGGTTTACCTATTCCTTTAGGTGGTATTATAGCGAAAAGAGAGTTAAGCAAGGAGGTTCTGACTAAATTTTCTAATGCCATTAAAGAAAGCACGCTTTATAGCTTTTCTCATAAGTCAGAATGTATGCCATTTATTAAACGATATGCTCAGGAGTTGGATGATGATGTAATCTTAAAACATATTAGTTTATATGTTAATGATTTTACAATTGACTTAGCAGAAGAAGGAAAAAAGGCACTAACTATGCTTTATAAAATAGGTTATGAGAAAGGTATCTTCCCCAAAAAAGTGCAGGATGATTTTATATTTTTACCTCATTAATAATTAAGGAATAAAAAATGCACATCTTCTCTCTGAAATTTAATCATAATAAATAATTCGGTAATAATTAAGTTTATCTCTAGGAGGCTTTTATGACAGCAGAGGTAATAGCAGGTGGTATATGGTCTATGATTTTGGATGCGGGACCTATTGTTCAATTAGTATTGATAATTTTGTTATTTTTTTCTTTAATATGTTGGACTATTATATTTTGGAAGATAGCTCGTTTTAAAAAGATAGCAAGATTAGATAGTGAGTTTGAACATGAATTTAATTCAAGTGTTAAAATAACAGAGGTATATCCTTCTGCTAGGTCTGATTTTAGGTCTTCTTCTATGGCACAGGTCTTTCTTCATGGGTATCGTGAATTATTAAAGCTAAGAGAGAGTAAGATTGCAGGAGATTTAAATTTTATTTTAAAAACTCATATAGAGATATTAAGTAGAGCCTTAAAGAAGGGAATAGAAAAAGAGATTTCTGAGTTAGCGATATCACTTCCTTTTTTGGCTACAACAGGAAACGTTGCACCATTTATTGGTCTTTTTGGAACAGTATGGGGAATAATGGATAGCTTTAGACATATAGGTCTTCAAGGATCAGCTAGTCTTGCTACTGTTGCTCCTGGTATATCCGAAGCATTAATAGCAACTGCTGCTGGTCTTGCTACAGCAATACCCGCTGTTATTGCTTATAATCTATTTACAAGCTGGGTAAATCATGAAGAGTCGAAATTACAGGTATTCTCTGATGAATTTTTAAATAGGGTGGAGCGTCAATTAGCTTCTATTTCCATTAATAAAGCGCATAAGAGGAGTGTTAAAGACCTACAATTGATTGCTAAAGAAGAAGAAATAGCTTCAGATCATGAATAAAATTTAAAAAATAGGAGTGATAGATGGCTTTTAAAAAATCTCTTATGTCAGATATAAACGTTACTCCTTTTGTAGATGTTATGCTTGTATTATTGATAATTTTTATGGTTACAGCTCCTATGATGACACATGGGTTAAATGTTAGGCTACCAAAGGCAACAGCACGTTCCCTTCCTCAAAAGTCTATACCTATAAATGTAATTATAGATGCAAAGGGACATATCTACTTAAACGGTGTAATGGTAGATATAAATTTATTACAACAAAAATTGATCCAAATGAGGTCTCAAATTAAACAACCTAGGGTTTTATTGAGAGCAGATAGGGCAATAGCTTATGGGCTGGTTGCAAAGGTGATCTCAGCCATTAAAAGAGCAGGTATAGAAAAATTAGGATTGGTTACACAGCTACCAGTTAAAAGATAGTGTGGAGGCATGACTCACAGTGAGTCTATTTTCTGATCCATCATGGAAAAAGGCATTTATATGGGCACTACTTACTCATGTTGTATTTTTATTAATACCTACTATATTGACGCAATATTGGCCTTTAAGACCTAATACACCTAAAATAGTTACAATAGATTTATTTAATGTAGCTCCTACTACAAATCCTAACAAAAAAAAGATCAGTAATGTAAAATTACAAAAACAAATTATTAAGGAGTCCCCCAAAAAGACTCTATCTAAAATAAAAAAAACTAAAAAGAAAACAAGTTCCATTCCAATTAGAAAAGTTAAGCATAAAGATAACCATTATAAACTGAATAAATCTAAAAAGGCTAAAAATTTAGTGTCAATTCATCCTAAAAAGTTAAAAAGAGTTAAAAAGAACAGTAAAATTGACAAAAAAAAGTTAGCTTATCACAAAAAAAAGAATTATAAATATAAAAAACAAACCAAAAATATAAAAAAGAAGAAACAAGAAAATTTTGATAGAATCATTTCAGAGAAAATAAAACAAATTCAAAAGCAGATAGAAGAAAAGAAAAGAGAACAATATCTTGCTAAGCAGCTAAAACAACTGGAGGAAATTGTTCAACAAAAGGCAAAGCAGAGATATAATCAAGCATTAAGGAATTATTTAGCTAGGTATGTTTATCCTGAATTACATAGAAATTGGGCTTGGCCAGAAGGGCTTTCAAAAGAGCCCCTTCAATGTATTATAGTTATTGATATTGATGAACATGGAAACATAATAAAAAAATGGATAGAAAAGAGTTCTGGCAATCAACTATTTGATCAATCAGCTTTAAGAGCGGTAGAGGAATCTGGACCTTTTCCTCCTCTACCAGTACCTTTAAGACCTGGTCCGCTAGAGATAGGGGTTAGATTTAAACCAAATCAAATTGGTAAATAAGGGTGTCCTCTGATGGGTGTGTTAAGAAATAAATATCATGTTTTGTTATTCTTTATACTTATAGTACTTATATGGACTTGTAGTTTGGTAAGAGCTCAGAGAGTATATATTGATATTACTTCTCCTTATCTAAAAAAGATACCTATAGCAATACCTTATTTAGCTTCGCCATCTGGTACGTTTGAAGATAGAATAATGGGGAAGCGCCTTTCTGTTATTATGTCCAGAGATTTGACCTTTCAAGGCTACTTTTCAGTCTTAAATCCGGATTTGTATGGTGGAAGTCCTAATACTGATTGGACCAAGTTTAGAGTAGATTATGTCATATTAGGTGATCTTACAAGAACCGGAGATAAATTAACTGTAAATTTAAGACTATTTGATTTAGCTACAGGTAAGCAGCTTGTAGGTATTAGATATATAGGTAATGTAAAGGATTTACGTCTTATAGGACATAAATTTTGTGATCAGGTTGTCAGAGCAATTACAGGACAGCCAGGTATAAGCCTTTCTCAAATTGCTATGGTAGTTCAACGAGGGAAAGGAAAAGATGTATATATATGTGATTTTGATGGACAAGATCTTAGAAGAGAGACATTTGATAATTCTATTGTGGTTTCTCCTAAGATTTCTCCAAATGGACGTCTGTTGGTTTATACATCTTATAGAAATGGAAGGCCTTGTTTGTATATAAAAAATCTTATTACCCATCAGGTTAAACTGATTTGTAGCTATAGGGGAGTAAATATAGCTCCAGCTTGGTCTCCAGATGGTAAGAAATTATTAGTTACTTTAAGTAAAGATGGGAATCCAGATCTCTATATTATAGATTTAAATGGTAAAATATTAAAACGCCTTACCTATGGGCCAGGGATAAATGTTTCTGGATGTTGGTCGCCAGATGGTTCAAAAATCGCCTTTGTGTCAAATAGGGAGGGAAATCCTCAAATATATATTATGAACTTAAAAGATGGTAGTATTAGAAGATTGACATATCAAGGTAGTTATAATACTGATCCTTCATGGTCTCCTAAAGGAGATGAGATAGCCTATTCAGGTTTAGTAAATGGAAGTTTTCAAATTTTTACGATTCCTGTTTCAGGGGGAACCCCTCAACAACTGACAGATATTGGCAATAATCATTGTCCATCGTGGTCACCTGATGGTAGACAAATTGTTTTTAGCTGTTCTGTGAACAATTCCAATCCAGTTCTTTATGTGATGTATTTAAATGGAGCTCATAGAAGGCTTCTTTTAAAGATAAAAAATGCTTCTATAACATGCCCTAATTGGGGACCAGATAAAAGATGATTTTTTATTAGGAGGGGGACATGAGGAATAAGGTAGTCAAGTTAACAATTGATTATATTGTTAGAATTTTTATTTTAATGTTATTGGGATTCTTGGTTGTTGGTTGTGCTCCTCAAGATCAAGTAAATATGCTTGAGATGAGAGTAAATAGTCTAGATATTCAAAATCAGGCGTTAACTAAAAAGGTTCAGGTAATGAGCAGGCAGTTAAATGTTATTAGATCAGACCTAAAAGAAGTTGGTAAAAAAGATATTGCTTCTGTGAGACAAACCTTAGCAAACTTATCTAACAGATTAGATGAACTTCAGGCAGAACAGATGAGAATAAATGGATTAGTTGATCAGATAAATTATCAACACCAACAAGATTATCAAAAATTAAACCAACAGATTAATCAAATTCAAGCAGAGTTAGATAATATACAACAAGAGCTCAAATTACTAGAAGCGTCCAATAAAGTTACTCAACAGGTAGAGCAAACAAGAAAAGAGATAGCACAAGGTAAAGTAGACTTATATCATCAAGCCTTAGATTTATTTAATAAAGGTAAGTTTGAAGAAGCAGAAAAGACCTTAAGGGCTTATATAAATCAGAATCCTAAAGGGTTATTAGTTCCTAATGCCTATTTTTGGATAGGTGAATGTGAATATAGAATGCAACGTTATGAAGAAGCCATTCTGGACTACCAAAAGGTAATAACAGAATTCCCTCAATCTAATAAAGTCCCAGATGCCCTTCTAAAGCAAGGATTGGCTTTTGTAAAAATAGGTGATACAGATAGTGCTAAAATTGTTTTAAAGAAACTAATAAAATTTTATCCTAATACACCACAAGCACGAGTAGCCAAAAAGCAGTTAAAGATGTTAGAATAATTTAAATAAACAAAAATGTTAAAAAAAAGATTAATTTCTATACTTTTTTGTATAGTTTTTATTTTTATATTCTGGGCTCAGAAGTCTTTTTCTGAACCAGTAGTTATTGGTGCTTTATGGGATCTATCTGGCCCAGAAGCCCAAATAGGACTATGTGCACTTCAAGCAGCAAGACAAGCTATTAACAATATCAACTCCCAAGGGGGGATAGATGGTAGACCATTAAAGCTATATGTTGCAGATACCGCTGGTAGTAAAAAACAGCTTTTAATAGGAGCACAAGTATTAGTTTACCAAAAGCATGTCTTAGCTATATTAGGGCCAATACATCCTGAACTCATTAAGCCTTTATGGAATTTTTGTTCTATACACCAAGTTCCTCTGATAATTACATGTGGGGATAAGAATATCTTTCCTATAGCAGGTAGAAGTATATATTGGATATTTTCTGTCTCACCTCCTAAATCTACTATTATGAAAGCTATATATAGAGCAATAGCAAAACAGGGTTTTAAAAAAGCAGGTATTTTAATAGAGAGTAACAAACAAGATGAAGAGGACTCTTTGTGGTTACGGGGATATGGATTACAATATAGAATTGACATAATGGGGATTAAAGAATTTTCTCCAACAGATACAGATATGACACCTCAATTTAAAACTTTACTAAGTGAAGGTGCACAAGTTGTTATATGTTGGGCAAGATCTTCTAAAATGAATTATGTGTGCCAAAGTGCCATATCAACAGGAGCCACAATTGCCATCTCTCCATATACATTTAATTCTGTAATACCCTATAATCTATCTGATTTAGATATGATTAGCGCACTTCCACCCGTCCTTGCTCCAAATTTACTTGATAGCAATTCAACTTCTAATGTGCCTATTTCTTTATTTTACTCTCAGGTAAAAATAAGAATAGAAGACGTTGGCCCCTTTGGTATAATGGCCGCAGGCTGTGCATGGGATGGAATAAATTTATTTACAAAAGCAGCGCTTGCAACCGATTATCTTACTCGTGGAGATATTAGAGAGTCTTTAGAGTCTTTGAAAGAGCCTTATATAGGTGTGATGGGGACATTTTTGCCCTATAAGCAAGATCATTGTGGCTTAGAAGTCACTAGTCTTTTATCCCTTCATTGGTACGATGGCATGTGGCACAAAATTATGTCTTCAATCAATGAATACTAGCTCATCTTCTATTATGCTTCCTGTATAATTTTTAGGATTTCATATAAAGGTATAGATTTTGCTTTTTTAGATGTGTGTTTTACTTTTGATTAGGATGGTTATAAGGCCACTACAAAAATGTAAAAAAACAAAAGAGGAGGTTTTATTATGAAAGACTTACTTGGTAGGTTGACCTGGTTTTATGCTGTTTTAGCACTTGTATTATCTGGTGCTTGGGTCACTCCTTCTCATGCACAGCAGCAAAAGCCTACAGTTGATGTATCTGTAAGTTTTATGAGTCAATATGTATGGAGAGGAGAGGCGCATTCTAGGGATAGTTTGGTTATTCAACCTTCTTATACATTTGGTTATGAAGGGGCATTTGTTAATATTTGGCAGAACATAGATACCAATCCTTGGGAAAGCGGTATGGATAATTTAAATGAAACAGATTTTACTTTTGGATATAACAAAAATTTAGGCCCTGTAACTGTAGAAGGGGGATATATCTGGTATGCTCTTTCTGGTGCATATGATAGTCATGAACTTTATGTATCTGGTACTTTAAATACTATTTTAAATCCAAAGCTTACCATATATAGAGAAATTGGACATTATCCTGGAACTTATATTACATTAGGGGTTTCTCAAGATGTACCAATTGGGTCTTATGTAGGTATGGGTAATATGGATTTACACTTAGGAGCTAAGATAAGTTATTTGGCCTCTAATGATAAAGGTGCATATCCAGATGGTAACAATGCCAATAAAGATTTTAATGACTTTAAAGATGGATTAATATATGCATCTCTAACATTTCCTATCGCAAATGGAGTAACTCTTAGTCCAGAGCTTGATTGTTCTTTCCCTCTTAGCAAAAAAGCTGGAGAACTTCTTAGCTTACCACAGTTTGATGCAGGAAGAAGTGGACAGAATACCTTTATATATGGTGGTGTAACACTTGATGTATCTTTTTAATTGATTACTATATAATACTCTTACGGCCGCCTTTATTAAAGAGGCGGCCGTGTTTAGTCTTAATTAATTGACAATAAAAAATTAACGGAGGTGGAGACAGAATGAATTCTATTAAAGAAAAATGGGCGTTATTAATTGCGATTGTTTTTACATTTGCAAGTTTGGGTTTTGTTTCTAATTCTACTGCGGCACAACAGGCTTTTAACCCTAAAAATATCCAAACAGATGTATCCTTAACCGTAACTAATCAATATGTATGGCGTGGACGTGCAGATAACACCACTAAAAATGACATATGCCTTCAACCTTCACTTACTTTTAGTTATGGGAATGCTTATGTAAATATATGGCAGAATATAGATACTGCAAATTGGGGTAAGAAAGATGATGCCTTAACTGAGACAGATATGACTGTTGGCTATGGTAAAGATTTGGGACCTTATTATGTTGAAGCAGGTTATACATATTATGCATATGATCAGCAAAAAGATGGGCAGGAAATTTATATTTCAGGACAGATGTCAAAAACATTTTTGAAGCCTACCATTACAGTCTATCAAGATTTTGCCCATTATCCTGCAACATTTATTAATTTATCCCTTTATCATAGTGTTAATGTATACGGAGATACAAGATTAGATTTAACTGCATCAGGTGACTATTTAATATCTGGTGATCTCAAGCAGTATCCAGACAATGATGGGAAGCATAAGTTTAATGGTTTCTATGACGGACTTCTTTCTGCTTCTCTTAATATTCCTGTAACTCAAAGTATTTCTGTGATTCCTCAGATTTCTTGGTGTTTTCCGATTACTGGTGATGCAAAAGATCTTGTAGACAATTATGTATATGGAGCAATTACTATAGATATGGTATTTTAATATTTATATTTATAGTTATATATATGTTTTTAAAGCCGGCTTAGGCCGGCTTTTTTATTTTTAAAAATATTTAATAATAAGATTAATTTAAATTTACATTTTTGTAATATATATATTTATTTTATTTCGAAAATGTTATAATAATTTTTTGTTTATTTAGTAGTCTTATTTAAAAAGATACATTTTGTCCAAGTATTAATTTA
>JAMONC010000022.1 GCA_027066725.1 Desulfobacterales bacterium | reverse complement strand
AAAACATTTCAGAATTTTACATATTAAAGACATAGAACCACTAATTGCTGGCAGAGACATTTTTGCTAATAGCCTTGATTTTCCCTTTTGGGTAAAAATATGGGAGGCTGAGGTTATTTTAGCTAACTTGGTTGCAAGCCTTCCTGCAAAACCTAATACTCAAATACTTGAACTGGGAGCTGGGCTAGCAGTAGCAGGAATGGTAGCTGCATCCTTTGGACATAAAGTAACTATAACAGATTACAAAGATGAGATCCTAGACTTTGTAAGGGTTTCATCGCATATAAATAAATGCGCATCTAATATCCGCTTAGAATTACTTGATTGGTTAAATCCTAAAGATATCGGGCTGTTTGATACAATAATTGCTTCGGAAATCCTTTTTCATGAAAGTTTTTTCAATCCTCTTTTAAAGGTATTTAAAAAATACCTAAAACCTGATGGTACAATTTTTATGACTCATGATATTCGTAGAAAAAGTCTCGCAAAATTCTTACCTCTTTGTGAAAAAGATTATGATATAGGAGTTAAAAAGATAAAATTATCTACAGATGATGAAAACTATGAAATTTTGATTACTCGTTTATTGCCAAAATAAAAAAGAGACCTCTTATAGAGAGGTCTCTTTTTATACAAACTTACTTTAAGCTATCAAGCAACTTGAACTTCTATCTTCTTTGGCTTTACTTCTTCAGCCTTAGGCAAAATTAACTTTAATACCCCAGCATTTAAGTTAGCTTGGATACGATTTACATCTACTTCTGGTCCTATAGTAAAAGACCTTACGTATTCATTACCACCAAATTCTACATATATTGGTTTTGCATCCTCTGGAACAATATTTTCAATTTTACCTTTTATACTTAAGATATTTTTCTCTATTTGTATATCTAATCCATCTTTAGATACACCAGGCATATCTGCTAATAGTACTATTTTTTCGTTATCTTCATATATATCTACTGGAGGCACTAACGCCCTTGTTTTTTTAGCAATATCTTTAGATATATTAGTTTCTTCTCTTTTAGCAATATCTTTTCTTTCATCAGCCATTTTTAGCCCTCCTTAGCTATATTATTCTATAGCAACCTCTATCTTTTTACTCTTTTCTTCTTCTTTCTTACCTATTGTTACTATTATAATACCATTTTTATATTGTGCTTTTACATTATTAGCATCTATAGTTTCTGGGAGAGAAATTATACGTTTAAATTTGCCACTAATACGTTCTCTCCTATGATATCCATCAATTGAAACATCTTCTCCAATATCTTTAGTTGTGTCTCTTTCAGCACTTATAGTTAGTATGTTCTTTTCTATAGTTAGATCTATTTTAGATGGATCAATACCTGGAGCAAGTATATATACTATTACATTATCTGGAGTCTCTCCTACATTAATAACTGGAAATGTACCTCTAGATACACTTCTTATGTTACTTAATGGTGCAGTTAAGTCAAATAACTCTTCTATTTCTCTTTGCATTTTGTCAAACTCATTCCATATAGAGTCTGCGAAGTCAAACCACAGCATTGTCCCCCTCCTTATTTTAAGGTTATAACTATTTAATTAATTATTAATTTTACATTATGGTTTAATTTGTACCTTTAAGTTAAGCACAAGAAAGGGATAGTCAAGAGATTTGTTTTAATTAGATCTTTTAGCTGCGATAAAATCTTCAGTCATTTGATGGGCTTCATCATCAGTAAATTGTTTAGGTGGATGTTTCATAAAATAAGCAGAGGGAGATATTAACACCCCACCAATATTTCTATCTAAAGCTAACTTACAACATCTTATTGCATCTATTGCAACCCCTGCAGAATTAGGAGAATCTTCTACAGATAAACGCAATTCAAGATGCATTGGTACATCACCAAAAAGACGCCCTTCCATACGAATAAATGCTATCTTGTTATCCTTTTGCCACGCTACATAGTCACTTGGGCCAATATGTATATTTTTAGGATCTAAAGGCTGTTCTAAAACAGCTTGCACTGCCTCAGTTTTAGAACGTTTCTTAGAGGCAAGTCTATGTCTATTTAACATATTTAAAAAATCGGTATTCCCACCAGTATTAAGCTGATAAGTTCTATCTAATTTAACACCTCTTTTTCTAAACAAATTTGCTAAAACTCTATGAGTAATAGTAGCTCCGAGTTGACTTTTTATATCATCCCCTATTAAAGGTAATCCTTTTTCCTCAAAACGTTTCGCCCACACAGGATCACTTGCGATGAAAACAGGTATATTATTTATAAAAGCAACTCCTGCCTCAAGTGCACACTCAGCATAAAACCTGGTTGCCTTTTCTGATCCTACAGGTAAATAATTTAATAATATCTCTGCCCCGCTTGTTTTTAATATATCTACAATATCTTCTTTAGAAGGCTCTTTTTCATTAGAAAGTATAAAAGTCTGATCTTCAGGATAGTCTGACATATGCTCAGAAAAACCATCTAGTACGCATCCCATTGTAACTTTTACACCTGTAGGGGCAATATCAGGACAAAAAACCTTTGTACAATTAGGTGGAGCAAAAATAGCTTCTGAAACATCTTTTCCAACTTTTCTTTTATCGATATCAAACGCAGCTACTACTTCAATATCACTTGGTAAATATCCACCCAAATTCCAATGCATTAAGCCTATTATATCTGAAGGCTCTTTGTCTTTATAATAATGAATCCCTTGGAATAAGGAGGAAAAGCAATTTCCAACACCCACAACAGCGATCTTTATATTCGCCATAAGAAATTGTCACCTCCTAGCATCATTTCCTTATATCATAATATTTAAGAATAAAATAAATCATTTTTTCATTGAATCCACTGTAGATGAAGGGCCTTCAGGAATCTCTTCAACCTCAACCTCCTCTATTTCAAGCTCAAAATAACTTGTTCCGCAATCATAACATTTAACATCTATATTATTTTCACTTTGCATAGAGGCATATACTTCATCACATCCACACTCACAGGGTTCTTCTATTGCTTCTTCAATAGCTTGTTTTATATAAGGTATAAGATTTCTAGGTATATCTGGATCAAAAATAATTTTCACTCTCATTCCTCCTAAGTTCTCCCATTAACTTTAAGAATTCTGTCAATAGCAAGCCTCAATTTTATTAATTCTTATTAAAACTAGTTTTAGTAGGCATATTCAGTCAGTTTATAACTGAATCATCATACCAATGATATATAAATTTTGTAAAGTCGTTTTAGAAAATTTAATAAAAATTTATCACTAAGAATTATAAAAAACTTAAAACTTATTATCTAACTTCTTGTAGATTAGCAAAAATATACAAAAAAAATCTAGTTGACAACTTTATAGCACTTCGTGTAGTTTTGTATATTAATGAATAATTATTCATAATTACTTGGGAGGGTAAGAATTTTGCATAACTGTTAATTATACTGTGTAGGTACTAATTAAACGAAAGGAGGGTATCAAATAATGAAAAGGTTGTTGTCTGTGCTGGCTGCTGTTTTATTTACCTTTGCTGTAGCCGGCTCTGCCAATGCAGGTGCAGGTCCTAAAACAGTTGTATTAAAGGCCCCTATGGGCAATGTAACATTTAACCATTGGGCACATCAAAAGAAAGTAAAAAGCTGTACAAAATGCCATCATAAGGGCATGCAGAAATGCTCTAAATGTCACAATCCCAATAACAAGAGTATGCCTGCAGATTATAACTCCATGAAGAAGGCTTGCCACAAGGCATGTATTGGTTGCCATAAGAAGATGGGTGGACCAACCAGCTGTATGAAATGTCATAAAAGGAAATAACTTATACCCAAATCAAAGAATTAGCTAAAAACTCAAAATATTAAGGCTGATCATAAAAAGTGATCAGCCTTTTTTAATCCTTTAAGTATATTCATAGCCTGTTTAACTCTATCCTTATTAAAATCTTCTATTGTATCTACTGCTTCAATCATCTCTATGTAATCTCTTGGCAAATTAAAATATCTAGCACCCTCTAAAACCAAAGCTTTATACCAAGAATATGGTCTTAATGAATCATCAATAAATCCCTCTTGAGCAATATAAGCAAAAACTTCTTCTTTTATACCTTCTATATGAAAAAACTTTTTTGTGTATCCATGTCCTAAATTTTCCGCAGCATCTAAGTACTTAAGCTCATACTTACTTATTTCATATACTACCCCATATACCAAATCATAAAAGTTTTCAGTAAACAATATATTACACTTTCCTGAACCATCTCTACCAATTTTATGAAATTTCAATTTATATCCTTTTAAAGATACTACTCTATAAAACTTAGCAGAAGGAGTTCTTTGCTTAATACGTATAGGATGGATATTGGAACCATAGGCAAAATACTTAACCATTGTACTACCTCAGATTAAACCTATTACTAAATAGAAGAGGGGCATCCCTTATAAAGGATGCCCCTCTTATTATCTTATCTAATTAATCTTAGGTTTTTATTACGGAGCACTTACTGCATTTAAGTTGTGTGGACTACCATGACATGTCTGGCAATTGGGGAACTTCTTAGCAAGAGCCTTTCCATGTGGTAATCCATGACACTGACGACACTTGAGATACATTGCATGATGTGGATGGCACTGTGCACATGCAAGATCAGAGTGTTTGGTATGATGTCTCTTTAACTGATTATACTCTTTACTATGGCAACCAGCACATACTGCATTCATATTCTTGTTGCATGGATAGCTAATCATAAGAGGTGTATGTACTGGGTGACATACTAAGCATTCTTTTGTTCCCATCTTTACAAGAGGACTGTGGTTCTGGTGACACTCAGAACAATTTGGAATTCTACCATGATACTTGGAATGACAATCAGAACATTGTAACTGAGCATGAGCACTTGGATGTTTCTTCATCTCTGCAGCTATATTAGCATGACAAATCTTACACTCATTAGCCATCTTAGCTGGCTTCGGTAGAGAAATGAGAGGTTCATGTGGATTTTGGTGACATGCAGAACAATTTTGAACCGCAGGATTTGTACCATGAGGATTATGGTGACATTGAGAACATTTAGGCATTATCTGCTTATAATTGTGTTTTAAAGGATTATAAGCATGGAATTTTGTGTGACATGCAGTACAACTTACAGTCTGATGTTTGGCTCCATGATACTTTAGATCCTCAAACTCTACCTTATGACAACGAATACAATCAGTTAATGTTAACGGTTTTGGTGTTACTGCATAAAGATTACGATGTCCTGGTTTGTTTTGAGCTACTACAACTTTCTTCTTAGCCTTCTTGCTGACTTTGCTGCTAGTTTTAGCAGTCTCAGCCTTCTTGGTAGCCTTTTTGGCTACAGATGTAGTAGATTTCTTTGTAACAGTTTTACTTACCTTGGCTGCAGGGGGTTGATGTACAGTTTTCTGTACACAACCAAACCCAAAGAAAACCAACAACAAACTAAGTACCCCACACAAAAGCGCTAACTTGTTAGATTCCCTCACTCTCTTCATAGCTCTTATCCCTTACCTTTTTTATTTTTTTGTTATTAAATCTGACCCAACCAGGTGCTTCCTACCCTAAGGCAGGAAGACACCTAGTTATATTACTTAATCAAATCATGTGCATCGCTATGGCAATATAGACACTTAAGTTTCTTTGTCATTGGCATTGCCTTAGCATGTGGATTACCATGGCAAGACTGGCACTTTGGTATATATCCATGATGTCCCCTATGGCAATAGACACATGCTAAATCATGATGTTTTGTTTTTGTCTTAGCAAGCATTGCTCCAATCTTTGGATGACAACATATACAATAAGCATTTGGTACTGTGCTTGGATATTGAATTACAAGTGGCATGTGTGCAGGGTGACACATGACACAATCTTTCATTGTTTGACCTTTTCTATGAGGCTTATGACATCTTAAACATGGAGGAATCTCTCCGTGGTAAGTATGACAATATGTACAAGCAAGTTTTGTGTGTTTGCTTGGATGGTTTTGTAACTGCTCCCACTCCTTATGATGACAGGTTACACATGCCTTTGTAACATTTCTACCAAATGTAATATTAAGTGGTTCATGAGGATTTCTATGACAACCTAAACAATTCTTAAGCTGAAAATGCGGACGCCCATGATGGCACCTTGAACACTTAGGTATAGCATTCTTACCCCATGGTGGATGCTCAGTATGACAATCTAAACAGGTAACAGCAGTCTTATGCCGTCCACCATATTCATCAATCATTGCCACCTCTTTAGGGTGACACTTTATACAATCACTATTTTTGAGTTGTGCCCTCTTTAAAGGTTTAAGTTTGTAAGAAGGATTTTTAGCCGCCCATGATGCATAAGGAATTAAGCTTATTATCAAAAACAACAACAAAGATTTTAACATGAACAAATTGCTCTTTTTCATCCCTATAAGCCCCTTTTAAAATTTTTTAGCTAATTATTTCCTCTCCCTTGATGAACAGCAGTTCACTTAAACTCTAAACAACAATTAGTCTAACATAGACTATAATATACTACTTCTAATATGGTTTTCTTTATTATCAAAAGTTTACTCAATTTGTCAAGTAAAGATAATAAAATTTTATACATAATTTTAATTTTCTGGCTGAGAATTCATTCATTTTTTTAAGCTATTTAAAAATTCCTTAAAGTATTTTCATAGAAATCTTCGCCAAATATATCATTTATTACAATAGCAGGGAAATCTTTAACTTCAAGTTTAAAAAGTGCCTCAGGACCTAAATCTTCAAAGGCAATAAGCTCAGCCTTTTTAACACATTTGGAAAGATATGCTCCAGCACCACCAATAGTTGCTAAATAAATTGCCCCATTATTCTTCATTTGCTTAATCGTATCTTTTGATCTTTTACCCTTACCAATTGTAGCCCTTATGCCAAGATCAAGCATTATTGGCATATAGGCATCCATTCTATAACTAGTTGTAGGTCCACAAGAACCTATGGCAAAACCTTCTGGTGCAGGAGTTGGTCCAACATAGTAAATTGTTTCATTCTTAAGGCTAAAAGGTAATCTATTGCCCTTTTTTATCTCTTCTAAAATCCTTCTATGAGTTTGATCTCTTCCTGTAAGCATATGTCCAGATAAAAATACACAGTCTCCTGCTCTTAGTCCTTTTATATCTTCTTCCTTAAAAGGAAGCTCTATGTATTTAACCTCTTTAAAAGAACCCTTTACATCAAAACCTTTAAGCCTTGAGAAATAATCGTCGCTTTTTAGATATTTCTTAAATACCTTTCCATCTTTCCATAAAATTTCTGATACTCTAGCTGCATGACACTGAATATTTACAGAAACAGGAAGACTTGCAATATGACATGGATATGTCTCAACAGAAACCCAAAGACAACTTGTTTTACCTCCGAAACCAAGAGGTCCGATACCAAAAGAATTTATCTTATCAAAGATTGCCTTTTCAATCTCTTTTATATCTTCTCTTTCATTATAAACGCCAATAGGCCTTAATAACGCCTTCTTTGATAAAAAAGCAGCCTTATCCATTGTTCCACCAATACCAACACCTATAATCCCTGGTGGACATGGATTAGGGCCTGCACTTTTTACATGAGATACTACAAAATCAATAATCCCTTCTATACCATATGAAGGAGAAAGCATCTTTAAGGCACTCATATTCTCACTGCCACAGCCCTTTGGTAAAATCTTTATAGAAAGGCTATCACCTTCAACTAAATCTATATGGATAACTCCAGGGGTATTATCTCCTGTGTTTTTACGAGTTATAGGATCGCATACAGAGGCACGCAACAGCCCCTTTTTAGTCCCCATAGAAAGTCCATTATTTATTGCCTTTATCAAATCACCATCGATCTTAGTATCCTTACCAATTTCAACAAAAACAACGTCTATACCTGTATCTTGACAAATTGGAATACGAAGATCATGAGCAATAAAGGCATTTTCAATTAAAATATCAAAAATAATCCTTGAAAGATATCTATCTTCAATATCTCTAGCTTTAATAAATTCTGTTAATATAGACTCTGGAAGGTCTTTACAGCAACTATCTAAAGCACTTGAAACTTCATCCTCTATCTCTTTTGCACTTATTATCATTATTTAGATATCCCTCCTATCTTAAGCGCCTTTTTAACCACATGTAAGGGATTGTCACCAATAATTCGTATCATAGGCTCTTTTCCAAAATCTCCAACATCATATATAACATCTGGAACAAGCTTCATCTCCTCAATTACTTTTGAAACACCCCAACTAATTGTTGAACCTTCTTTTTGCTTAATAAGTTCTGGCTCATCCTTTCTTGAAAAAGAACCAACCTTATAACCAAGCTCCTCTGCCCTTTCTATAAACTCAACATTAAGCCTTATATTCATCGCACAACGCTTTTTAGGATTATATTTCATTGCAGTCAAAACAGTCCTTGCCATATGGCTTGATGCACCAAACCAAGGACCAGAAATCCTAGCTACCCCATCTTTATACTTAACAAGCCTTCCAGGAAATGCAGCACAATCTTCTATGCTCTGAGCACATGGAAGGGCATAACAGATATTCATCTGTACCTCTGGTACAAGATCAGCACACTTTGTGTTAGAAAGAAATTGCCATGCCTCTTCAAGCGCTACCAATACATCAAATCTTTCTACTTTATTTCTTAAGTATGCAAGAGAATTTAGTGGAAAGGTTCCTGTACCAATCTCCTCAAAACATTTAAGTCCTAACTCCACAAACCTTTTAGCCTTAAGAGCCGCTTCTTTTATATTATCAATATGCTTAAATAAATAAAACAAAAGTGCAGAGGAATAAACACAGCCTGTACCATGTGTACCTCTGCTTTTTATCTCAGTTGATTTTAATACATCTACTTTATCTGTAGAAATGACCACATCTGTAGAAACAGCACCTGGTATGTGACCACCTTTTATAATCACATGTTTTGCATTAAATTCATCTAATATACTTGGAGCTGTTCTTATAATATCATCTAAGTCAGAAAAATTTCTCTTAAAAAGAAGCTCTAGTTCATGAAAGTTTGGACAAACTACATCTGCTAGAGGGAAAAGAGTCTCCTTTGCATCAAAAAAGACATCTTTAGAGCAAAGATCTGTCCCATCTTTGGAAGAAAAAACAGGATCAATAACAAGTATTGCCCCTTCTTGTTCTTTTTTCCATTTAGCAATAATATCTGCCATCTCTTTAATAGGAGCATTTGCTCCAAGCATTCCAATTTTAATCCCATGGGGCTTTATATCCTCAATTACTACCTTTAGCTGAGAAATAATATGCTCCTTAGGAAGATCATATACACTAAAAACTCCTTGGGTATTCTGAGAGGTAACAGAGGTAATAACTGTTGCCCCATACGCACCAAGTACTGTAAATACTCTTAGATCTTGTTGAATACCCGCTCCTCCACCAGAATCAGAACCTGCTATGCTTAAAAGTCTTAACACTTTTATACTCCAGTCTATTCCTCAGAACCAGTTGCTATCTTCATAGCTCTCTTATAAGTCTTGATTGCACAATATTCGCCACACATTGTACAAGCACTGCCTTTATATCCTGCCTCTTCCCTATATAATCTTGCTTTCTCTGGGTCTAAAGAAAGTTCAATTTGTCTCTTCCAGTCAAGCTTATGCCGTGCTTTTGCCATCTCTATATCTTTTTCTATTGCACCAGGAATTCCTTTTACTATATCTGCAGCATGAGCAGCAATTAAAGAAGCAATCACTCCCTCTTTTGCATCCTCTAGGGAAGGAAGCTTTAAATGCTCTGCAGGTGTTATATAACAGAGAAAATCAACACCGCATGAAGCAGCAATTGCACCTCCTATTGCACCAACTATATGGTCGTATCCTGGTGCAATATCTGTAACAAGAGGCCCTAAAACATAAAATGGTGCTTCATGACATAGCTTTTTTTGTAAAACTACATTTGCCTCTATTTGATCAAGAGGCATATGGCCAGGGCCTTCTATCATTACTTGAACACCTTTTTCCCATGCCCTTTGAGTAAGCTCTCCAAGTATTATAAGCTCATGTATTTGAGCACCATCTGTTGCATCTAAAAGACACCCTGGTCTTAATCCATCTCCGAGACTTAAAGTTACTTCATGCTCTCTTGCAATTGCAAGTATATCATCGAAATATTCATAAAGAGGATTTTCTTTATTATTATGTAGCATCCACTCCATAATAAAGGAGCCACCTCTACTAACTACCCCCATAGTTCTAGGGCGATTTTTAAGCCTCTTTACACCCTCAAGGGTAAGACCACAGTGAAGGGTCATAAAATCAATACCCTCTTGAGCCTGTTCCTCTATAACCCTAAAGAGATCATCTATAGTCATCTCACATATAGATTTTTTCCTTTTTTCAACTGTTTCTATTGCAGCTTGATATATAGGAACTGTTCCAAGAGGTACAGGACAACGTCTTCTAATTTCTTGGCGAATCTCTTTTAATGGACCACCTGTAGATAAATCCATTACAGTATGAGTACCAGCATTTAACACAACTTCTAGTTTTTTAAGTTCAAATTCAATATCTGGATGATCTTTAGAAGTACCGATATTGGCATTTACTTTAGTAGATACATTCTTGCCAATTGCCATTGGCCTATTAAGACGTATGTTTTTATTATAGGGAATTACAACTTGCCCTTCTGAAACAAGCTTGGCTAACTCTTGTGCACTAATTCCCTCTTCTTGTGCCAACCTTTTAAAGATCTCTGCCTCTGGATTTTTTTGTGCTAATTCTTTAATAGTCATAGGGTGCTCTTTCTCTTAAAAATTTTCTTTTTTTGTTTTTTAAGCCTTTACTTTTAACTTATAGCCTTTTAATAAAAATGAATACAAAATTGATCTAATTTTGTTACCAAGAATATTTTACCATGACAAGGACTTTTTGATGAGTACCTATAATCAACTAATAGAGGCTAAAAAAGGAAATATTACAAAAGAAGTACAAGAAGTTGCCAAACAAGAAGGCTTAGATGAAAAAATTATAAAAGATAGGCTCCTAACTGGTGAAATAATAATCCTTAAAGGAAAAGGGGAGAATGCCAGGGTTGTAGGCATAGGAAAAGGGCTTCGTACTAAAATAAATGCATCTATTGGTACATCAAGTGATATATGTGACCTTGATCTTGAAGTAAGAAAGGCAAAAATTGCACAAAAAACAGGGGCTGACACCTTAATGGAGCTTTCTGCCGCAGGAGATCTTGATAAGATACGAAGGACAATAATAGATGCAGTAGACCTACCTGTTGGGAATGTCCCACTTTATCAAGCCTTTTGTGATGCTGCTAAAAAATATGGTGATCCACTTAAAATGGAGCCTGAAGAGCTATTTGAATTAATTGAGCGCCAGTGTGCAGATGGCATTGCCTTTATGGCAATCCACTGTGGAGTAAATCTTTACACATTAGAAAGATTAAAAAAACAAGGATATAGATATGGAGGCCTTTGCTCTAAAGGCGGAAGTTTAATGATCCAATGGATGATCAAACATAATAAAGAAAATCCACTTTATGAACAATTTGACAGGGTATGTGATATATTAAGTCGATATGATACTATACTTTCTCTCGGAAATGGAATAAGAGCAGGGGCAATACATGATTCTTTAGATAGAGCTCAGATGGCAGAACTTGTTATAAATTGTGAACTTTGTGAACTTGCTCGTAATATGAATTGCCAGTCTATGGTAGAAGGACCAGGACATGTCCCCCTAGATGAAATAGAAGCAAATATCATTTTACAAAAAAAGATGTCAGGAAATGCCCCTTATTATATGTTAGGGCCTCTTCCAACTGATATTGGTGCAGGGCTTGATCATGTTACCGCTTCTATTGGGGCAGCTCATTCTGCAATGTATGGAGCAGATTTAATCTGCTATATTACCCCAGCAGAACACCTAGCACTGCCAAATGAAGAAGATGTAGAAATTGGTGTAAAGTGTGCTAGGCTTGCTGCACATATTGGAGATATTGTAAAATTAAAAGGAAAAGCCGACCAAATAGATAAAAGACTTAGTATTTATAGAAGAGATTTTAAATGGGATAAACAGTTTAAAAACATGCTGTTCCCTGATGATGCAAAAAAAATCATATCTGAAAGAGTACCTCCCAGCGATAAGGGCTGTTCTATGTGCGGGAAAATGTGTGCACTTAAAAATGCATCTATAAGCCTTGATCAATATCTTGATGTACAAAAACTTGATAAAGAAGATGATTAAAGTTGTAGATAAAATTAAAGAAATTAGAAGATTAATTAAAGACCTTAAAAATAAGGGATATAAAATAGGCTTTGTCCCTACAATGGGATATTTTCATGAAGGCCATTTAGCACTTATGAAAAAAGCTAAAAGGCTTTCAGATAAAGTAGTAGTATCAATATTTGTTAATCCTACCCAATTTGGTCCCAATGAGGATTTAGATAAATACCCACGAGATCTTAAAAGAGATATTAAGCTTGCAGAAGAAGTGGGAGTGGATCTTATATTTGCTCCAGATTCAAACGAGATGTATGAGCAAGATTTTCAGACCTGGGTTACAGTAGAGAAATTAAGTAAAGGGCTTTGTGGAGACTTTAGACCTGGACATTTTAAAGGTGTAGCAACTGTTGTAACAAAATTGTTTAATATTGTCCAACCAGACATTGCAATATTTGGGCAAAAAGACTATCAACAGCTTCTTGTTATAAAAAGGTTAGTAAAAGACCTTAATATGCCTATAGAAATTGTAGGTCATCCAATTGTTCGTGAAAAAGACGGGCTTGCAATGAGTTCAAGAAACACATATCTTTCCTCTAAGGAACGAGAAAGTGCTCTTTCACTTTATAAATCTCTTAAGTATGCAAAAGAGCTTATAAAAAAGGGAGAAAGGTCTCCATCAAAAATAAAAAACGAGATAAAAAATATCATAACTTCATATCCCCTTACTAAAATTGAATATATCTTTTTAGGAGACCCACACACCTTAAACCCATATAGTGAAACAATAAAAGACAGGGTATTAATTGCCCTTGCTGTATGGGTAGGTAGTACCAGATTAATTGACAATATTATTATAGAAATCTCTTAAAAGGTCTAAGCTATGTTAAGATACATTTTAAAATCAAAAATACATAGAGCAAAAATTACTCATGCAGATCTTGAATATGAAGGAAGTATCACATTAGATAAGACACTTATGGAACACGCGCAAATCTTTCCTTATGAAAGGGTAAGTATTTATAATATATCAAATGGAGAAAGGTTTGATACATATGTAATAGAAGGTGAAAGAGGTTCAGGGGTTGTTGGACTTAATGGAGCAGCAGCGAGAAAAGGCTCTCCTGGAGATCTTATTATTATAGCTTCTTATGCACTTGTAGATGAGATAGAGTTTAAAAAAGGAGGAGCTACATTAGTATTTGTAGATGAGCAAAATAAAGTTAAGAAAAAAAGCTTTAATAAATGGGTCAATTAACTAACACCTTACAATAAAAAAAGGAAATAAGGGCTTAAAGATGAAAAGGCATTATTTAACAAAATCAAGGTGAGTTTCATTTAATGGCTCAGTTAGAGCCTTTTATAAAATAAAGTGCCTATTTATCTTGAGCCAAGCCTACCTAAATATCTTTAAATAAATTCCTCCTTTTAAGGCTTGGCTTCAAGATAAATAGTAGCCAAGCCTTTTAAAGGAGGAAGAAATGTCCAGTTTAAAATCCCCTTGTATCACCCAAGATATAAGTTCTGTACTTATTGTTGGTGGTGGTGTCTCTGGAGTGCAAGCCGCTCTTGATCTAACAGAACTAGGATTTTCTGTAACCCTAATTGAAAAAACAGGTTCTATAGGCGGCATTATGGCAATGCTTGATAAGACCTTCCCTACAAATGACTGTTCCCTTTGTATTTTGGCTCCCAAACTTGTCGAAGCAGGTAGAAATCCAAATATAAAGATTCTTACTAATACAAAACTTTTAGAATTAGAGGGTAATGTTAAAAACTTTACGGCAAAACTCTTAAAAAGGCCTAGATATATAGATGAAAACGCATGTTCTGCCTGTGGACAATGTAGTATATATTGTCCAAGTATAATTGGAGATAGATATAATGAGCGTCTTTCTATAACAAAGGCTGCTCATATAGATTATGCTCAGGCTGTGCCAACTTCATATTATATAGATGCTGATGCATGTTTTCACCTAAACCATAACCTATGTAATATATGTACAAACGTTTGTCCTGCTCATGCAATCTGCTTTGATCAAAAAGATACAGAAATAAATCTAAAAGTAGGCACTGTTATACTTGCACCAGGTGTTGGAAGACTAAAAAATTCTATATTAGAACGCTATGGCTGGGGTAAGTATGAAGATGTTCTTACTTCTTATGAATTTGAACGTCTAATGTGTGCAAGTGGGCCCACACAAGGAGAAATTATAAGGCCAAGTGATGGTAAGCATCCATCAAAAATAGCCTTTATCCAGTGCATTGGCTCAAGAGATGAAACCTGTGGACATGGTTATTGTTCCTCAGTTTGTTGCATGTATGCCATTAAAGAGGCAACAATGGCTAAGGAACATGACCCTAATATAGAAATAATTTTATTTTATATGGATATAAGAACCCATGGTAAAGGTTTTGATGCTGCAAGAATAAGAGCTACAGAAGAAAATAACTTTAAAATAGTAAGGGCAAGACCTCATAAAGTAGAAAAAATAGAAGATAAACTCCTTATTACTTATGTAGATGAAGATAATAAGCCATCTCAATCTATAGTTGATATGGTTGTTTTATCTTTAGGTATCAGTGCTCCTGATGATGCAAAAGAGCTAGCCAAAGCGTGTAACATATCTCTTAACCACTATAATTTTGTAAAAACAGACGTCTATAGCCCTCTTAATACATCGAGAACAGGTGTATTTGCTATAGGTGTATTTCAAGGTCCTAAAGATATCCCAGACAGTGTCACCCAAGCAAGTGCTGCAGCTGCCCTTAGCTCCAGCATATTAAAAGAAAGAAGGAATAAAGACACTGTTCATATAAGCTATCCTCAAGAAATAGATGTAAGTGATGAAGAACCAAGGATAGGAGTATTTATATGTCATTGTGGAATAAATATAGGTGGAGTAGTTGATGTTCCTGCTGTAAAAGAATATGCCTCAAAACTTCCTTATGTTGTTTATGCCTCAAATAATATGTATAGCTGCTCTCAAGATACTCAAAGACATATATGTGAAAAAATAAAGGAATATAAATTAAATAGAGTAGTAGTAGCAGCTTGCACTCCCAGAACTCATGAACCTCTATTTCAGACAACATTAAGAGAAGCCGGACTAAATAGATCTTTATTTGAAATGGCAAATATAAGAGATCAATGTTCATGGGTTCATATGCATGAGCCAGAGGCAGCAACCCAAAAGGCAAAAGACCTAGTAAGGATGGCTGTTGCAAAGGCAATCTTTCTAACACCACTAAAAGAAATAGAGTTAAAAATAACTCCCACGGCCCTTGTAATTGGCGGTGGAATAAGTGGAATGAATGCTGCACTTTTTATAGCTCAACAAGGATTTAAGGTCTGCTTAGTTGAAAAAGAGCCTTATTTAGGAGGGCAAGCTCTTAATCTCACTTCAGATAGATTAGGTAATGATCCTAGAAAATATATAAAATCCCTTATAGAAAAGATCAAAAAACATCCATTAATAGAAGTCTATACTAATTCAAAAGTTGTTGATGTTTCAGGATATATTGGAAATTTTGATACCACTATAGAAGAAAAGAACTCTAAAAAAGCCACAAAAATCCACCATGGGGTCATAGTAATAGCTACAGGTGGAAGACCATATAAACCAACTGAATATCTATATAGAGAATCTGAACAAGTAATAACTCAAATAGAACTTGAAAAACTATTAGATGAAAACCAAGAACAGATAAAAAAGTTATCTAAAATTGTAATGATACAATGTGTGGGCTCTAGAGGGCAAAAGCTCTCTTATTGTAGTAGGGTATGTTGTGCTCAAGCTATAAAAAATGCGCTTAGAATAAAAAAATTAAATCCTAGGGCTTCTATTTATATTCTCTATAGAGATATTAGGACCTATGGATTTTTAGAAGATGATTACAGACTTGCTAGAAAAAATGGAGTAATATTTATAAGGTATACCTCTAAACACTATCCTAAAGTTGTAAAAGAAAATGAACAGATAAGTGTTTATATAAAAGATCATATTCTTAAAGATGAAATTAAGATAACTCCTGAACTTCTTATCTTATCTGTTGGTATAGTTCCTTCAGATGTTAAAGACCTAGCTCGCATTCTTAAGGTACCATTAACACAAGATGGATTTTTCTTAGAAGCTCATATAAAACTAAGGCCTGTTGATTTAGCAGTTGATGGTATTTACGTATGTGGACTTGCCCATTCTCCTAGAACTATAGATGAAGCGATTTCTCAAGCACAAGCTTGTGCAGCAAGGGCGTGTCAACCCTTGGCAAAAGGAAAGATTATACCAGAGCCTATTGTATCTAGAGTTAATCAAGATAAATGCATAGGATGCGGAGCTTGCGCAGAATTTTGTCCCTATAAAGCAATTCAAATGATTAAAGTAGGAAAGAAGAAAAAAGCCCAAACTATAGCAGCATCTTGTAAAGGATGTGGTGTTTGTGCCTCAAGATGTCCCACTATGGCAATTGATATGGGTAGATTTACATATCAAGGCATAATCGCACAAATAAGGGCTTTTTCAAATCACAATATTAATAAAGAAAATCTGGAGATTAGCCATGAATAAGATAGATAAGTTTGAACCAAATATATTGGGATTTCTATGTAATTGGTGTTGTTATACAGCAGCAGACTCTGCTGGAGTAGCTAGATTCCAATATCCTCCTAATATAAGAGTCATAAGAATTATGTGCACAGGTAGACTTGATCCTACATTTCCCCTAGAAGCATTTTCTATGGGTGCTGATGGTGTCTTTGTAGGAGGATGCCATTTAGGAGAATGCCATTATCAAACAGGTAATTATCATGCTTTAATAAGTGCAGGATTTGTACATGTAATACTTGAATATATAGGCATAGATAAAAGGCGATTTCTTATAGAATGGGCATCTGCTGCAGAGGGATCTAGGTTTGTAAAATTGATTACAGATTTTACAGATCAAATAAAAATGCTTGGTCCTTTAGGCAAAAGTGAAAATATATCCCAAGAAGTATTAAAAAAACGCTTAAAAAATGCTATAAATGCTAGCAGAGGAAGAAAATTGAGAACTGCTTTATTAAATGCAGCTAAAAATATAATTAAAGAGAATAACTACAGTCGTGAAACAATCTATAACATTATAAAAAATAAGTGTTATCGTACTATTGAAAGAAGTAATTTATAACTTTTTAGGCATTAAAATATCTCCATAAAAACATAAGATTAGCCCTATAATTACCATAAAAGAGCTAGTCCAAAATAAAATTTTTAGAAAACCTAAAGGGCTTAGGAGTAGTATGTCTAAACAAATTAAGAGCAAACCAAGGTGTATAAAACATGAACCTAAACGTTTTAGATAACCTTCGTGTTTAAAATTTAGTCTTTTACCAATAAGTGTTAACCAAAAAACTATAGTTTGTATCATAATTGCACTTGAGATAACAACAAGTAATGCAGCTCTCCAATTATATATTATCCATACTATTATAGTGCCAAGTATAACAGCAACAGAAAACCCTATAAGTGGTTTAAGACTTAAAATCCTTTTTGGTATACAAAGTCCTAAGAGTACTAAAAGGGCAATAAGAAGAGGGGAGGCAAGTTCATTCATATGGTATTCATATTGAACCTTAAGTGATTCAGGTAAATTTTGGACTTGTGCCCATTTAAAATAGAACATGCTTGCAGTACAAAGAATCGCAATTAAAAAAAGGACTATTACAGAGGCTATAGTTAACCAGAAATCATAATTTCTTTTTATATTATCCATTACTAACTCCTAACAAATTAAAATGAATGTTCGCCTGGGAAAAGATATGAGGCAAGATAGGTAAAGATCATTGCTATAAAACATAAGATACCCAACCATGCAACAAACTTCCACATACCTTTTCTGGATAGATATAATCTTGCATGTAGATAAGTTGAAAATACAACCCACATCATTATGGAGCTTGCAATCTTAGGATCCCACCACCAATTAGGCCCCCAAGCCTCTAGCGCCCAAGGAAGACCTAAAAGCATTCCAACTGTTAAGCACAAATAAGCTGGCTTTGCATAACTATAGGCAATATATTCTGATTCTGTATCATTTTTTACTAACATAGACACACATGCTGCAAAAAAGACTGTTAAAGCAGCATAGGAAATAAATAGCAATGGAGGATGTCCCCACATATACGGAGCATTATAGTAAAAGACCAATCGTGGATAGAGTTTTATAAAGAGTTCTACTTTTGCCATCGGGATAGATGCTGTAACCCAAGGTTTTATTTCTGCAACAAAATTTGGAAGAGGTTTTATAAATGTAGTAAAAACAAGGGTAAGAATAAGAACTTGATCACAATAAAGAACTTCAAGAATCCTTCTTATTACAGCCGACTTAGTACGCCACCATGCAATTAAAGCCATAATCCCAAAAGAAAGGAACCAAAAACAATATCTTTCTTCTTCAAGCCAA
>JAMONC010000021.1 GCA_027066725.1 Desulfobacterales bacterium | reverse complement strand
TAAATGTTATAACTAATGCTGATTATTAATATTTATTCAAGACAACTTAGTTTAATTCTATCATTGACAAAACTTTCCTTTAAAAATTTAACTTTTTAAAAATAAAAAATTTATAGTTTTACATTTTCTATTTTGTAAAAACATAAGCACTAATAAATAAATATAAAGTCAAAAATATTTAAGTTTTTAATAAATTGCCCAAAAATAAAGGGAGACCTCCTCTTTTTGGAGATCTCCCCTAACGGCGCTACAGGTGGGCTATGAATGTTAGTTTATTTTTTTATCCCTTTACTCTGTAGAAGATGCTTCCAATTCTGATAAACGTTTCTCAATAGCAGAAAGTTCATCCTGAAGCCATTTAGCTCTTGCATTTAAATATTCTCTATCATCTACAGCATTCCAATAAGGGGCAGCCCAACGCCAACCCCAACCACCAAAACGCCAACCCATACCGCGTCCAAACCTACGACCTCTTCCTCTTCCAAAACCAAAACCTCTTCCCCATCCAAAAGCAAATGGACGCGCAGCTACAGTAGTTCTACTAGCTCCACTACCACACAAACCAAGTCCCCAGCCAGTTCTGGGGCCTTGTCCTAATGGTCCAGTTCCATTTAAGCCAGGCATAGTCATTCCTCCTTACTAAGTTTTGTGAGGATAACTAACTCACCTCACATAATAATGCCTACCCATTTTCTATGTGCTGGAATAAATATAAACAAATGCTCTATAATGTCAAGATTATTTTTGTTGAATCTCTTTTGCAGTAATGAAAAATATAAGTTACAATAATATGATCACTTTAATTACTATAACCTATTTAGAAAATGAATAAAAATGATTAACCAATTAATTCGGCATCTATCTTTTCTGGATTTCCGCTATTGTAATAGAGAATATTTTTCAGATAAAAGAGGCCATCTATATCAATTAAATCAAATTGAAGGGCTATGCCTTCACGGTCTACTCTGACTACATGTGCTTTGATGTTTAAAGAAAGAGCCGTTGATGTACCTAAAAGCTGAAGTCTTATCTCAACCATTGTCCCTTCAGGTAAGACTTGATCTGTATAACAATATATACCTCTTAAACTTAAGTCTCGCGTTCTTTGACAAAATATCGCTGCCCCAGAAACATCATCAACAGGATAAATCCATACACTTGTGTCAAATTTTACTCTTAAATTCTTTCTTCTTTCTTCTTGTTCCACCTCTTATTACCCTTTAAAAGCTTTAGTGATTAACAATCTAATTTATCTATTATGTTAATAACCTTTTTAACAAGAATTTCTTTAGGTAATGAAGCATCCAACCTTTTTATCCAGGGGAAATTAAAACTATCAAAGATTTCTGCAACCCTTCTTAAATAGTCATAACGCTCAAAAGAATTTAGTTTATCCCCTCTCTTTTCTGAAATTCTTCTTAAAGCCTCTCTTACATCTATATGCAAAATAAATGCCATGTTTGGCAGGGGTGCAAACGCCTCATTTTCCTTCTTTATCTTATAGACATCAATTCCTCTTGCCCCTTGATATGCCATTGTAGATAAATAGTATCTATCACAAAGAACAATCTTTCCCTCAACCATTGAAGGAATTATAAGTTCTTTTACATGTTCTTTACGATCCTTAATAAAAAGCTCTAACTCTTCTTTCGGATTTAACCTTTTAGCACTAAAGCTTTTTCTTAACAGCTTACCCCACTTACCATTTGTAGGTTCAAAGGTGGATATGCACGATTTTCCTTGAGAAACAAGAACTTTAAAAACTTCTCTACAAAGAGTGGTTTTCCCCGAACCATCTATTCCTTCAAATACTATTAGCTTACCTTTATAATCCACTTTGATCATACTCCTAAGAAAATTTCTAAAACTATATCATACCAATTCTTAAAAGACAGTAGCTCTTGACGGATAAAATAGTTTTTAGTAATATCGTTATTCCCTACAAGATATTACGATTAGTACATAGATAAAAATGAAAGATTTAATCTCATTAAAAAAAGCAGAACAATTATTAAGTACAATTAATATAAAAGTCCTTTCAAAAAAACGGGTATCTGTCTTTAAAGCTTGTGGAAGAATTCTTGCACAAGACATTGTAGCTCCTATCGACGTTCCTTTTTTTAGTAGAGCAGCAATGGATGGATATGCCATAAGAGCCGAAGATACCCAAAATGCATCTATTAATCACCCCCATATATTAAAAGTAAAAGGAGAAATAATAAATGGTAATCAAAACATAAAAGAAATTAATCCTGGAGAGGCAATCAAGATATATACAGGATGTATAATACCTAAGGGAGCAAATGCTGTAGTAAAACTTGAAGATGTAGAAGAATCCTCTTCTACTATCAAACTCTTTAAAACTATCCTACCAGGTAAAAATATCTCATATAAAGGAGAAGACATACACTCTGGCTCACTTATACTTAAAAAAGGCCGTATCCTTAAACCTCATCACCTCGGTATTATATCCTCTTGCGGATTTAAATCTATATCCGTCTTTAAAAAACCTACAGTCTCTATTATCGCAACTGGTAATGAACTTATTGAGGTGGGCTTTAACCCCTCTATTGCTAAAACTCTAAACTCTAACTCCCCTATGATCTACTGCGCACTTAAAGAACTTAACTGCAATGTCTTATACCTCGGTATTGCTAAAGACTATGAACCCGACCTTATTAAAAAGCTCTCTCTTGCTATATCTAAATCTGATGCCGTTATCACCATAGGTGGTATGTCTGTTGGTAAAATGGATATCGTCTCTAAGGTTATATCTAAACTCGGTAAAATCCTCTTCCACGGTGTTAGAATAAAACCTGGTAAACCCTGTGGCGCTGCTATCATAGATAATAAACCCGTTCTTATGTTACCAGGCTATCCTGTTGCTGCCCTTCTTACTTTTAAAAAGTTCTTCCCCATTATTCTCTCTAAACTTATGGATAACTCCGAAATACCTGGTAAGGATATGCACTTTTTTGTAAAACCAAAAACCAAAATATCCAATCCAAATGGACTAACCCACTTAGTTAATGTAAGTGTTTATAAATATCTTGCTGAACCAATAAAAGTCTCAAACCATGCAAAACTCTCAACCATGCTAAAAGTAAACGCAATAGTAGAAATTCCTGAAAATATAAACGAAATAACCCCTAATGACCTAGTAGAATGTACGTTTTTTTAATATTTTTTAGTTATTAAAACTATGATTTTTGAAATCTTTTTATATTTAACATTCCTAAAAAACCTGAAATAACTAAAAGCAAAGTTGATGGCTCTGGAACTGTATTTACATTGGTTGTAAACTGCCAACTTCTAATATCATGATTTTCACTGTCACCACCTGTTGCTGCAGTAAATCCTACATATACATAAGGGGACCCCAAAATAGATGGTAAATCTATAGTATAAGATAAGATAGGATTAATAGGTCTAGAAGCTGTCTGAGAAAGACGAACCTCTAATAGATCATTTGTACCATTATAATCAATCCAAGCATACCAAATTGCACCATTGTTCATGCGTGTAGCTACATTATAACGAGCTAAAGAAAACATACTTCCATCTACATCAATACCTACATGATTGCCATTCCAACCATCTTGAGCTCTATTATCCCATGTATCAAATTCTATTCCTACGCTTGGATTAATTCCCCAATATCCTAAATTACCTCCTACACCCCCAACAACATTACTGCCTACTGTTTGAAGTGTAAACGTTATACCATCTGCACCTGGTCCGTCACTATCACTTATGCCCATTGTATTTGTAAACTGAAAGGTAAAATAGCTACTAAAAGAATAATCAGGACCCATGTTAACGGGATTTGTTAAAAATGCGCTACCTACTTGCCAAAAATAGTCAGTTAATCTTAATACATTTTGTCCATTATAGTATACTGGCCCACTACTATTAATTATTGCAGCTTCTCCATTTAAAGTAAAAGCTGAAAGATCAGAAAAATCTGTGTAATTTACACTAAAAGCATTTGCTAAACCAATAAATAAGCTCAACCAAACAAACCAAACTATTCCTCCCATTAGAATCGATTTGTAAAATCTTTTCATACCCCCCTCCTTTTTTAGGATAATAATAAAGATTTCCCCCTTTTATTAGGAGATTAGTTAGTTTTTATCTATAAGGGTTGCTACAGAGAATTTCCCCCACCACTTGTAATAAGAATATTATTTATTGTTATAAATTGTCAACTATTTTTTTACATTTTATAAAGAAGTTGTATTCAATAGTATATTTTATTTATTAAAGTCTAAATCTGTTGCCTTGCTATTGAATTATAATTTCTTAAT
>JAMONC010000020.1 GCA_027066725.1 Desulfobacterales bacterium | reverse complement strand
TTCTGCTAAAGCACCCTTATCTGGCTGAGCCTCACCTAGCCATATATGGGTTAAAGCACCTGCTTCAATAAGTGGATGAAATAAGCCTTCAAGCCTTACCCTATCTATTGCATTTACAGGCGCTCCTACATTAAAGAGAGTAGAATTGGTGTAATAAACCTCTCCTAACTCCTGGCTTCCTTTTACAATAGATTTGCTCCCTGGATATTGTTCAAGGTCTAAACGTGCAAACCTATGGGCAGTACTTTCAGCAGGGGTCTGCTCTAAAACAAACTTCATCTTTTCTCTTTTGGCATATCTATCTGCTACAAGCTTCATGTGGGCAATTACCTTGAGTCCAAACTTTATTGCCTCTTCATCTTCATGAAGCTCTTTTCCTAAATGAGCTAGCACCATCTCATTTAATCCAGTCATTCCAATTAAGTAAGACACCCTATGCATTCTTAAATATGGCTGACCATCAAGTGACATTGTAAGAAGTCCAAGAGGACCTTGATCTTTATATGAAAGGAGCTTTTCTATAAATGCCTTTTTCTCTTTATGTGCCCTTACAGCAAGCTCTATTCTATCTGTTAAGAGCTGAAATAGTCTTGTGTCATCTCCACCTGCTTCATAAGCGATTCTAGGAAGATTTATGGTTACATTTTGAAGTGCACAATAGCGCATTCTCCAAGGCTCTTTTGCATCTTGGAGGTCAGATTCTTCAAGCTTAAATGAAAGTCTGCAACACTCAGATATTTTGGCAGTTTCACCCCTATCAAATACAAAATAGGTGTTTCCTTTTACGCTTGCTACTTCGCATATATGGCGTAAGAACTCTTCATGGCCAGGGGTCTTAAAGAACTTTTCTGTTATGTGTACAAGTGGTTTGGGGAAGAAAAATGGCCTACCACAGGCATCTCCTTCTTTATAGACCTCAAAAAGTGCCCATGCAAAGCGCTGAGCCTGCTCTTGATAGTCTCCATAAGTCTTTCCAGTAAATTCTCCACCAGGGCCTATGGCTGGTACATTTTCAAAGTGTTTAGGAACTTCCCAATATAGATTTATATCAGAGAATATAGCCTGCCCACCTCTTGCAACTGCCTGCTGAGAGTATTCAAAGATGAGCATTTGAGCAAGCTGCTCTACTTGGCTATCAGAAAGCTCTTCTAAATATGGGGCAAAAAATAGATTTACTGCATCCCAACCAATTGCACCTGCAAAATGACACTGAAGAGCAGCAGAAAACTTAACCATGTGGGCTAAAAGGACCTCTGCATGTTTTGCAGGCTTTGCATTTGCTAAAGAATTAGGAAGATGAAGTCCAAATTTTTGTACATAGGCAACAGATTGCCCAGAACAATATGGTCTGTCTATAAAGCCTAGATCATGAAGGTGTATATCTCCTCTTAAGTGAGCCTCTGCTACAGGATCACTAAATACCCTTAAAAGAGCATATTCCTTTTTAATCCACTCTGCTAGGGTAAGGTTTGTAGCCTCTGGCCCATGTGGCACATTTGCATTTTCTTTATTTGGAAGAACAATTAGCTCTTCAACATCATAAAGAGGTGCACCAAGCCTGCTATGTAGTCTATGAGCCTGCTCAAGACCTCTTTCTATAAGTCTTGCATTAACTAGCTCTCTAATAAGAGGAGCAGTAACTGTCTTAATACGAGCAGAGCGGATAATGCTTTCTACCTCAAGACTTATTGCCTCTGCGGTTTCTCTATCTATAAAAGTCTCCCTTATAAGGGCATCGACTATCTTTTCTCTATTCCAACCCCTTAAACTCTCATCAGAGGTACGTACAAAAAGGGCATGATCAGTAGCCTCTTTACCATTATTTTTACTGGAGTTTGGTATGTTTGTTAAAGAGCCTTCTCCCTTACCGCCTTTTATCTTTTTTAATGTAACAGCCATAGTATCCCTCACTTGAAAACGATATATTGTGTAGTTCTAATTACTAGACCACTAAATAATGTATAGTACAATTATCATTGACTATCAATCTCTTTTTTTATTTAGATGTTTTTTTAATTTTAAAACAGTGATTAACATGGCGGATTTTTGTTCATATATAGTATTCAAAATCTTATAATAGATATGATTCGTATAATTAGTTTCTTATTTATTATTATACTTATAATAACCGGATGGGGCTAATTCAAGGAAACCCAATTTTTTATTAAACAGGAAGGAGCGTATCTCATTACATAGTTCGCACTTTGTCCAATAGCCTTCTTTTTTAGGCTTAAAAGAATATGTTTGTGCAAAATCATATAATCCATTAATCCCCTTATCATAAAGTACAGAGACAATAGGGTATTTTTTAGGATCAATAGGTTTACTTAAATCTTCTACCTTTATAGCCAAACCTGCACAAAGCCCTGGGATATAATTCCCATATAGATCTACATGGAAATGACTAACATTTTCTAATTCATAGCAACCATATCTATTATTTTCTAAAAGTTCTTCTAAACTCATAAGATTATGGAAAGGTCTAAATGTCTTAAGAGCTCTTCCCCCAGGTATTATCCAATAATTTGACTCTATATAAGATAGATATCTATCACCAAATATTGACTTAAATTCATCTAGTGAATGTGTAGTATTAGGATCTAGCTTTAAAATATCTGAGATAAACTCTTGCTTCCATGGGAAAATCTCTATTCCTACACTTTGTGCTGCTCTTATAACACCTTGTACCTTACAAAAAGGTATATATTCATTATGAAATGGACTTATTGATACAAGTAGGGTACGTAAGCCTATAGAATAAAACTCTTCTAATATTTTGCATGTAGATTCAAAATCTTTAAACCATGATGAGTTAGTCTCTATATATTCTAAATATATATTATACGATTTAACTAGTTTTACGATACTTTTAAGCCTTTCTATTCTTAAAAAAGGCTCACCACCACCTACATGGACAGTATTTACACCTAATTTTTTTATTATTGAAAGATTTTTGTCTGCAATCTCATCTGTTATATATTCCTTTGGCCAATAAGGACTTGAATTATAAAGACAGTGCCTACATCTTGATGTACAAAAATAATTAGTAATTAAGCCACCAGAATTCAATTTTTTTATATAAAGTGTCATAGTTTTAGTAATTAAAAATTTTTAAATTTTATTTATTGTTTATATTATGCATTTTTTATGCAATAAAATATATTTTTTATAATTTTTCAACTTGACAGTTTTACTTGTTTTCTGTAACTCAAGTGAGCAAGGGCTTTGCGACACCTAAATTACTAAAAATCAAATGGGAGGCGATGTTATGAGAAAGCTCAGAGAAAAAGGCGCACTTAAAAATTCAAGGTGGAAGGTGTTTGGTGCACTGGTTGCCGCGGTTATGTGTATTTTTTGGACGGTGTCGTCAATAGCCGCGACAAAGGTGTATTGGAAAAATGGCTTTAGGATTGAATACACACCAGAAAACAGTAATTTCAGCTATAACTTACGCATAAGAAGTGCAATCCAACTTCGCTATACTTATGTAGATACAGATAACATTATAGCTACAAATCAAGAAAACTATAGCTCCTTCACAATGAGACGTTGTCGTTTACTAATTGATGGAACAGCTCCAACCCCTGATTGGAAATACTTCTTACAGATTCAGCTTGAAAAAAGCACTTATGCAATGGATGCCTTCTTAAGATGGCAAAAGTATAGCTTTGCCCGTGTACAGTTTGGTCGTATGAAAATACCTTTTAGTATTGAGTTCTGGCAGAGTGGTTTTGCTCAAGATGGAACAGATAGAACTATCTTCACCGGAGATTCTGAGGAATATAAAGACGTTTTAGGGAATAAATACTATGATTTCCCTGGAGGAAATGCTGATATTAGTGTTGGGAATAACTATAACAAAACTACTCTTTTCCCAACTGGTGGTATAGAACTTTATCGTTCTCAGGGAATAGAGTTAAATGGATATGTAGATCTTTTTGGGATGAAACAATTTTTGGCATATTGGCTTGGTGTTTATAATGGAAGGGATACCAAAAACTATGCAGGAACAAGCCCAGATATGCTCTATTGCTTCCGTTTAGGGATAAACTTCTTACCTGGTTCTGATCCAAAAGGTCCAATGGGTAAAAAAGGATTTAATAACTATTTCACACAGGGAGATTATGCTTATAATACAAAACCATTAGCAGCATTTGTTGTAGCAGGCTTTACTACTAAAGATAGACTTAGCAAATACTATGATTCAACTGGAGCACCCCATAGTGCAACTTATGATGTAAACAACTATGGTTTTGACTCTGCACTTCTTTTCCGTTACAAAGGCTTTTCCTGTGATTTAGAAGGTGCCTGGGAAGAGTATGTAAGGAATCCAAATGCTAGCGT
>JAMONC010000019.1 GCA_027066725.1 Desulfobacterales bacterium | reverse complement strand
CTTCTAATAAATTTCTGAGCTAAAATAACCTGACTCGCTCTTTGAGCTACTAAATAGCTTTGAGCTAGAACTCCTTTTACACATCTAGGATCACGCTTTACATCATTTAATACAAGCACATAAACTACCTGAGGAGCTTTTGTAGGATAAAAACCAAGAGCAACGACTTGAGCAGGATATTTAGTACTCGCAAATTTAGAATAATTGTTTTTCTTAAAGGTTATAGATGCTAAAGAAATACCACGTCCTTCTGAAATAGTTTTTATAAGAGATTCTATTTTATCTTTAGAAAATAATATATTGTTATTTTTAAAACATAGTTTCTTATCAATTACTAAATGGGGAATTAGATGACCATGGTTTAATAAAATCTTTGAAAAAGCTACCAAAAGCTGTATAGCAGTTACTTTAGTGTTCTTAAAAATTAAAGGAGTTAAAGAACAATTTGATATTGGCATTATATAGCCAGCTTCTTCTTCTGGAAGATCTATACCAGTTTTTTGTCCAAAACCTAAGCTTACTAATATACTAATAATATTTTTACAATTGTAATTATCACTAAGACTTGGGTTAATTGGACCCCAAAAAGCCATTTCTTCACTAGAAGTATCTAATACATGCCAAGATTTATTTTTATAGATTATTTGTTCTTGTGTATCACCATTATTTTTAAGAACTGCTTCTAAAATAGGCCACATTATAATAGGGGAAATCTCTGCCTTAAGTGCTAATCTATTGGGCTTAAAAAACCATTTTTCTCTCTTATAGCTAGATAATGCTATTAAAGAGCCATCTCTTATATTCATAAGTAAAAAACATCCTGTCTTAGCTCTAAGTTTAGCCATTTGCCACTTGAGAATCTTTTGGGAGGCTGATTCTAGGTTTATATCTAAACTAAGTGTAAGAGTTTTTAAGCCCTTATTAAGTAGGGTATTGTAAGAATATTCTATTCCTGATACTCCTTGTCCAGAAGGCCCTAATCGTCCAACGATATTATTAAGCAACTTTTTATAAGGATACACTCTAATATAGTAATAGCTTATACCTATGCCTGATAAGTTTAGTTTTGCTATATCTTTAGCTATAGATAATTTTAAGTTATCTTTTAAAATACATAAACTTGTAGATGAGTTTAGTAAATTTAGAAGTTTTTCTTTTGATATACCTAATACATCAGAGATTTTTTTTGTAGTATCTAATAAGTTAGATATCTGAGATGGAATAGCATATACCAAAGCCCTTTTTTGACTTATAGCTAAAACTGCACCGGCCCTATCCAATATAGTAGCTCTAGGTTTCTTTGTTGCGTAAGGTGGAATTAATAATAAATCTTTATTACATAAACTTTTTTGATCAGCATTAGCAGATAGTAAGTATTTTCTTGAAATAAGAGTAACTAGTATAGAAATACATAGACATATACATATTATGTTAAAAACTATCCTTTGTCTCTTTTGTCTTTTTATTCTTTTTGTTACTCTATTTATTGTCACTTGTAATTCCCTTGTACCTATTCATTTAATCTTATCTTTTGTTCTATTGAGGGCGGGTTAAGCCCCAATCTCTTTCCTAATTTCTCTAGTCTTTTTTGAGAAGTAAGTTTAGACAACTCCAAGTTTAAGGTTTTATTTTCCTTCTTAAGCATATTTTCTCTCGCTATTAAGCTATTTAACTCTCTGCCCACCATAGCAACCTGAAACGAACACCAAATCCCTAAAGAAATAGCTAAAATAAGGGCCAATGATAATAACCAGTTTAAAAAACCAAATCTTGCCATTTGGTTATCCTTCTCTAAAGTTATAGAACTGCTTCTTGTTCTAACCCTTTTTATTGAACCTTTGTGTATCTCCCTAATTGTTGCAGTCCTTATAGCCATAAACTCACCTAAATCCTTTATTCAAGTTATGGTTCTGGCTTATAATCAGTCCTTTGAGCTACTCTTAGCTTAGCACTTCTAGCACGAGGATTATTTGATATCTCCTTATCACTTGCCGTAACAGGTTTTTTAGTTAGGGCTTTTAGACGAGGATCATGTTTAAATGCATGTTTTACAAGTCTATCCTCTAAAGAATGAAAGGCTATTATAGCCAACTTTCCACCCTCTTTAAGACAATCAGGTAATTTGAACAGAGCTTCTTTTATTTGATCTAATTCTCGATTTACAGCAATCCTAAGAGCTTGAAATGTCTTTGTTGCAGGATGAATCCTTCTAGGATGATATTTCCTTGGAATAGCTAAAGATACAATCTCAGCAAGTTGTTTTGAGGAGATAATAGGGTTCTTATCTCTCTTTTTTACTATTGTTTTAGCAATCTTTTTTGCCCAACGCTCCTCTCCATAACTTCTTATAAGCTGAGCAAGTTGCTCAAAAGGAAGTTTATTAACCATATCTGAGGCTGTAACACTAATACTTGGATCCATTCTCATATCAAGTGGTTCATCCCGAGTAAAGCTAAACCCTCTACCTGAATGTTCTAATTGAAAAGAAGAAAGGCCTAAATCTAAAATAATTGCATCTACACTATCTATTTCTTCACTTATAAGAACCTCAGGAATATTCACATAACTAGAACGTATAAGTCTTACTCTTTCTCCAAACTCTTCTAAATTTTTACCTGCTATCTCAAGTGCCTGTGGATCCACATCTAAACCTACTAAAAGTCTAATGTTGTTTGGATGACTCAAAATTGCCCTTGCATGCCCACCAAGCCCGACTGTCCCATCTATAATTACCTGTCCTTCCTTGAGATCTAAAAATCCTATAATCTCCTCTACTAACACTGGTAGATGGAGATTTATATTATCTTTGGCTTTATGAGAGCTCTTTTTGCCTTGCTTGCAAGACGACTTTACTGTAGTTTGCAAAGTTTGGCCTCGTATACTTAAGTTCTAAATCAAGTTGTTCTTTATCCCATATCTCAAAATGATCTAACATACCTGAAAGAACAACTTCCTTCTTAAGCCCTGCCTCTTGCCGAAGATTTTGGGGAATTAATATCCTGCCCTGGCTATCCATATTGCACTCTACTGCAGCACCTACAAAATATCTAACAAAACTCTCTTCTTCGCTATACCTCAACAACCGATTCATAAGATATTCCTCAAGCTTTCTCCAAACCTCAAGAGGATAGGCAACTAACCACACAAGATATATATTTTCTTCTTGTATCTTTCCTGCCTTATTAGTAACGACCAAACGGTTATCATAACGGCTATGTAGTGTCTCTCTAAAGCGTGCTGGAATACTAATACGACCTTTTGCATCCATGTTATGGACAGAACGGCCCATAAAAGACACTACAGAGCCTCCAAAAAAGAAATAAAAAATTTTAAAAAAGGTTTAAGGAAGCCCCCTCTCTCAAAATTGTTGAAAACTTTATTAACAGGTACTTCCTCCATTCTACTTTATGCCACTTTATTCCACTATACTGTTACTATATGCCTTAGTCAAGGTATACATCGACACATATCAGAAAAATTTAAAGCAAAAAAATAAACAAAATTAAAAAAAGTTGGGGATTAAAAATAGGCAATACTTCAATTGGCAGCTAATTTTTTTATTTTATAGACTCTATAAAACCATTAGACACAGAAAATACGAGGGATTAAGAGGTGGCATATCATCCCTATATTATTGAGGGCTACATATTAATACCTAATATTTTCCCTTCCATCCTAGAAGCAAGTTTTTTCCAATCAATTTCATGGAGATTCTGTACTAAACTATTTAGATAACCCTCTTTTATAGCCTGTTTACGTTTTGCTCTTTGAGTTATGCCATGAAATGGAAGCATTAAGGAAAGGGCTTTATTTTTATATTTCTCAATTGGAACTAATACATCATGACGTCTTGTATAATAAGGATCTTCTCCCTTTTCACATGGCTTATTAAATACATTAAAATGTCTGCAAGCTAAAGGCCTCATAGGATGAATAATGCAAACTCCATCTATTAAAAAGGGACATGGTTTACCAAGTACAAACTCTTTTAGTTGTCTTCTAAGCCTATCTCTAGACTTACCTTTTAGTTTTTCAATAACATACCAATATATACCTACGACTTCCAAAGGATATACCGGTATGGTACTATGTATCTCACAACAATTGGAGCACCCCTTAGCACAGGCAAGCCTTTCCCCCCTAGAAAGCCTTTTTATAATTGCCTCTCTTATACCTTTATCTGCTACAAAATATGCATCAAGGAGCCATGGGAGCCACTTATTCTTTTTCTCATCTTCTGGAAACCTTAAACGTTTTGCTTCAGGGTAAGATATCTTTTTATTCATTGTTAGTATCTCTATTGTATAGTCTAATTTTATCCAATTCTATTAGCTGACTTCTATGCCATAAATCAGCCTTTTAACATATAC
>JAMONC010000018.1 GCA_027066725.1 Desulfobacterales bacterium | reverse complement strand
ATAAGTATTGATACAGTACTTATAGCAGGAGTTGAAGCACACATCTGTGTGTATCAAACAGCAGTTGCAGCAAAGATAAAAGGATTTAAACCATGGGTTATTTCTGATGCAATTTCTAGTCGAGAAAAGAGAAATATAAAATCTACTATGATTAGATTTTCTAGTTTAGGAATTGACTTTGGTCCTGCAGAGATGGCAGTATATGAACTTTTGAAAAAGGCTGGTACCTCAGAATTTAAACAGATTATCCCTTATGTTAAATGACATGCTAACTTGTTGGGAATTAGAGTCGAATAAAAACCGTATAAAAGAAAGTTTTTCTAGTGCAGTAAACACCTACGATTGTTCAAGTGATATACAAAGTTATGTTGCAGATATTCTATTTCAAAGAATATCATGTTTAAACTTTCCTTATGGCCCTATTCTTGAATTTGGATGCGGTACAGGACTACTCACAAAAAAACTTTTATGTTTTTTTCAAAAAAGAGATATATTTTCTTTTGATTTATCTTTTAATATGTGTAAAAAGGCTAAAGAAAACATCCAAGTATTAGACAAATCAATTAATTTCTTGGTGGCTGATGCAGAGTATCCATGTCTCGTAAGTAACTATTTTTCAGCTATATTTTCTAATAGCTCATTTCAATGGATAAATTCACCTAAAGATACCCTACGAAGCTTTAAAGAATTGTTGGTACCAAGGGGAGTAATAGTTATATCAACATTTGGCCCTAATACATTAAAAGAGTTATCTTATAGTCTCTCAATATATTTAAATAAAAAAGTTCTGATTGCAGCTTCTAATTTTTTGAATAAAAAGCAGTTAATAAAGTATTTTAGTTCAAACTTTAAATCAGTTAAGATACAAGAGATTGTGATCACTAAAAAATATCCAGATTTATTTAGTCTCTTAAAAAGCCTTAAAGATACTGGATCTAATATAAAGACATCTCAATTATCTTCATTTATACTTACCAAGAAAAAGCTTAATTTAATTAACAAAATATATAAAAAAGAATTTGGAGAAATAATAGCAAGTTATCAAGTATTTTTATGTGAGGCTCAAAGATGATATTTTTTATATCTGGTACAGATACAGACGTAGGAAAGACTTTTATATGCGCCGCCATTTCTCTTTATCTTAAAAAACAAGGGATACATTTTGGAGTTCAAAAGTGGGTAAGTACAGGAGATTCTAAAAGATGTCCGGATCTAGAATTTATAAGCAATACTGTTGGTAAAGACTCTCCAATAGAAAAAGATTTTGTACCTTATAGTATACGGTGTCCTTATAAATTTTCTTTGCCTGCCTCTCCTCACCTTGCTGCCCAAATAGATAAAAAAAGTGTCGATCCAGAGGTTATAAGGGTTGCTACAAAACAATATCTTACTTTTTGTGATGTGCTTCTTATAGAAGGAGCTGGCGGTTTGATGGTCCCTTTAACAGAAGAACTTTTAACTATAGATTTAATAAAAGAAATGAATCTTCCTATAATATTAGTTGCAAGAGCCTCTCTTGGCACTATAAATCATAGCTTATTGAGTATTGAAGCATGTAAGAGTCGAGGGATTGAGATTATAGGTTTAATACTTAATCAAGCTGATGATCTAGAGGATACTATTATAAAAGATAATAAAAGGATTATTTCTCGTTTATCTCATATAGATGTATTTGGGCCTATACCTAAGGTTAATAGTCCTGAGGATGCTCTTCCCTTTTTAACTGAGCTATTTAGTAAGATGAGAAAAATAATAAATTAAAAAGGCCAGAGACTTATAATAGTTCGTCCCTGGCCTTATAAAATAGGAGGAAGGGCTATTAGGCAGGATTTATTATTTTTTCGTAGGGCCAGGCAACTATTCCTCCATCTAAGAAAGCTACCTTATCTCTTTTAAATCCTGCCCCTAGAAGTATTCTAGCTGCTTCATAACCTCTTAGAGATATCTTGCATAGGCAGACTATCTCTTTATCCTTTGGTAGGCTATCAAGTTTTTCTCTTAGTTTCCCAAGTGGTATATATATAACATTTTCATAAGGTAACTTCATTTGTTCAACTTCTTGAGGAGTCCTAACATCTAAAAGTATAAAGTCTTCCTTTTTATCAATCTTTTCTTTTAATTCTTGAGGAGTATAAGTTCTACAAAGTCTATCTAATTTATTTTGAATGACATTTGCTGCAACAATTATATTGTCTATAGCTGGAGTAAAAGGAGGTGCATAAGCCATATCTACATCTGCAATATTATCTATTGTGCCTTTCATTGTAATAATAGCAGCTACTGTATCTATCCTAGATAAAACCTCTCCTGGTCCTATAAGTTGAGCACCTAAAACCCTTCTACTGTATTTTTCTGCAATAAGCTTAGTAATAATAGGTTTACTGTCTTTCATATAATGAGGTTTGTCTGTCGCTGGAGTGATTGCACTTACCACTTCCAATCCCATTAGTTTTGCTTCTCTTTCTGTAATGCCTGTTCTCGCGATGTTAAGCCCTAGGACATTACATACTGCGGTACCACATATACCCGTAAATCTAGACATACGCCCAGCTAGATTATCACCAATTACTCTTCCATGTTTGTTTGCTGTAGACCCCATTGGAGCATACATAGCTTTGTTGGTTACTATATTATAGGTCTCCACACAATCTCCACCTGCATATATATCTGGATCAGATGTTCTCATGTATGCATCTACTTTTATCCCTCTTGCTCCAAGTTCAAGTCCTGCTTCTTTTGCTAGCTCTACATTGGGGATAAATCCTATTGCAAGAAGTACAAGGTCTGCTTCTATCCTGGTTTTTTCAGTTTTTACTGCACATACTCTATCCCCATCTTTTTCAAATCCTTCAACTCCATCTCCAAGATGGAGATGTATACCTTTAGATTCAAGATGAGATTTTAATTGTGCTGCTATTTCTTCATCTAAAAGAGCAGGAAGGGGCCAATTTAATTTTTCTACAATATGTATTTCAAATCCATATTTCAGAAGACTAGCTACGCACTCAAGACCTATTAACCCTGCTCCAACAATAACAGCCTTTTTAGTTTTAGAGCCTTCAATAGCTTTTTTCAGTTGTTCGCCATCATGTAAGGTTTTTAGGCAATAAATACCTTTGGCATCTATACCAGGTATGGGGGGTTTAACTGGTCTACTTCCTGTTGCAATTACAAGCTTATCATAGGGAAGTTCTGATTCTTCCCCGGTTTCTAGATTTTTTATTTTGACCTTCTTATTTTTTCTATCTATAGAGGTAGCTTGTGTTTTAGTTAATATATCAACTCCTTTTACTGCCTTAAAAAATTGTGGAGTTCTAGGAATACCTACTGGAGTCGTAGTAAGTTCTTTTATATCTTGTATTTCTCCTTCTAAATAAAATGGTAGTCCGCATGCACCATAAGAGACAAAATCATCTTTTTCTACAATGGTTATTTCAAGGCTTGAATCAAGTCTTTTTGCTCTTACCGCTGCCTTTGGTCCACAAGCTACTCCTCCTATTATTACAATTTTTTTGCTCATGGCATCCTCCTAATTCCCTTTGTTAAGTAAAGATAAATCCCCCCCTTGTTTTTTATGATAAAATAGTGTGTAATTACTTCTCTGTTTTATAAAATTATAAAAACGATTAACTAATTTTATTTCTTTTATTGAATTTAGTTTGCAATTCAATTGCAACATATTTAAATAAAAAATTCAAGTGAATATTCTGATATTTTTTATTGTTTAGTGTAAAAAAATTCAAGTAAACAAATAGTGTTATAAAAGATTTATTTATAATTTTTTCTGTTTTGAGTTGACAGCCAAGGTTGAATGTCATATTTTGCTTTAAGTGTTATAGAGACTTGTTTGCAATAAGCATTAGGTCTAAATAGTTAAAAAATTTAGGAGGCTTTTTTATGAAGATTGCAGTTAGTTCGATGGGCAAGGATTTAAACTCACCAGTAGACCCGCGTTTTGGCAGAGCACAGTATTTTGTAATTGTTGATTCTGATACAATGCAAGTTGTAGATGTTATTGATAATACATCTGCCCAAGCAGCGGCTCATGGTGCAGGAATAAATGCAGCTACTATGGTAGCTCAATCTGGTGCGGAAGTTGTGCTTACAGGTAGGGTAGGTCCTAAAGCATTTGTAGTATTATCTTCTGCTGGAATAGGAGTAGTGTCTGATATATCAGGAACAGTTAAAGATGCAGTGGAGTTATTTTTAAGTGGTAAACTACAGCCGGATGGTGGACCAAGTGGTGTGCCTCATCAAGGCCAAGGTGGTATGGGTCGCGGTGGCGGAGGCGGCTTCGGTGGCGGAGGTGGTCGTCGAGGCTTTTAGTTTTTAAATTCCATTTATAAAACTAAATGCTATCTTATAGCATGAAGATTGGAGAAT
>JAMONC010000017.1 GCA_027066725.1 Desulfobacterales bacterium | reverse complement strand
ATGTGCCAAAAGCTATAACTGTGAAGGATATGACTCTCAATTAGATATCCCAAAAGGATTAACCAACTTACAAATGCGTACTCAAGGGTTCCATGTAGAAATTCTTGAAGAATGTGACAGGTATCTAGTATTTTAATTTTCTCTTTTTAAGGGTAAACTAAGGAGGATAAGAGATGGAAATTAAGGCATATTTTCTGGTAACAAATCGCTTTTATGCGGTAGATGCAGTACGTTCTACATTGGGTCTTGCAGTAGAAAATCAATATGGTTACATCACCTTTATGAATGGAGAGTTCCCCAAATTTACAGATTATGTAAAGGAAAATATTGACTGGATCAGGGATATGGAAGGAGATGTCTTTACAGTTGGTGCAGAAGCTCCTGAAGGTGTTGAGTTAAATCCTTTAAGTATTGAGGAGTTAGGTGAGAAATTAAGAGAAGCAACACATATAATCTGCTATGGTCTTCCTAAGCAGAGTACTAATGAGACACCAGAAGGTTGTGCATAATTTAAGGAGGAAAGGCCATGAGTGAAGAGAAAAAAATGAAAATTTTACATATATATAGATCAGAACCTACTGAGGATGTAAAAAAACTTGTAGAGATTGTAAGTAGAGATCGTGAAGCTACTGAATTCAAACTTTATATGGGAGATCCTAATTATGATCAATTGGTAAAGATGATCTTTGATGCTGATAAATGCATTACTTGGTGGTAAAAAAATAAAACTTCAGATATAATTATTTTATTGGTCCCCGAAGCCTGTCTTCGGGGTTTTATTTTTATAAATGGAGTAAAAGCCATGGGAAACCCTGTATTAGAAGCAATCTACACAAGAAGAAGTGTTAGGGAATTTAGTAAAGATCCTGTAAGTGATGAGATTATCATAGAGGTTATAAAAGCTGGTACATGGGCACCATCTGGGCTAAATAATCAGCCATGGCGTTTTGCAATTATTAAAGATAAAACCTTGATAGAGCGCATCAGTGATCTTACTAAATATAAAGATACTGTTTTACAAGCAAATGTATTAATACCTGTTTTTATAGACAAAGATGCGATGTATAATGAAGTAAAAGACCATCAGGCAATTGGGGCATGTATAGAGAACATGCTCCTTGCTATACATAGCTTAGGACTTGGGGCTGTATGGCTTGGAGAAATATTAAAAAATAGTGATAAGTTAAGAAAAATGCTAGAGCTAGGAGAAAATCTAGAGCTTATGGCTGTTATAGCAATGGGATATCCTGCACACAGAAATCAGATATCTACTAGAAAACCATTAAAAGAAGTAATTGTATATAAACCTTCTGACTTAGAGATTAAGGAGGAATAAACATGAAACTAGGGTCTTGGATTAAAATTTTTCTTTGTTTGCTTATATTAGGAATTTTATCAGCTTGTGCTCAAATGCAGCCCTATAGTCAAGGGACTAATACAACAGCTATAAAATCAAAGAGCTTAATGACTGCTGCTCCTCAAATTATTTATCAATTTCCAGACTTACCCATACCAACTCAATTAGTCAAAATAGATGAAGACTCTACCATTGTTACTACACCTATGTATCAAGGAGGGATCTTAATATTTAGAGGAAGAGTTACACAGGATTCTGTTGTAAATTTCTTTACAAAGACCCTTCCTCATTATGGTTGGCACTTAAGTGGGGAAATAAGAGGTAAAAAGGACTTTTTGGCATTTACCAAACCCAATGGTTCCGCATGTCTTATCCAAATCTATAATACAAGTCTAGGATTTGAAACTGAAGTACAAATTTGGATTAGTGAACCAAGACAATAAAAATGGAATCTAATAACAAGAATTTAAATAACAATCAAACCTCTATATCTTATAAGCCACTAAAGGATAAAAACATCATTTTTGCTTTAACAGGAAGTATTGCTGTATTTAAGGCTATAGACTTTATAAGAAAGTTAAAAGGACTTGGTGCAGAAGTTTTTCCTATAATGACAAAAGGAGCAAGAAAATTTATTACTCCCCTAACAGTATCAGCTCTGTGTGGACATAAGATAAAAGAGTTCTTCTTAGAAGATCAAGACCCAGATATATCTCATATAAAATTATCTAAAGAGGCAGACATTGTTTTAGTAGCACCTGCTAGCGCAAACTTTATTGCAAAGGCAGCAACAGGAATTTGCGATGAGATATTATACGCTGTATTACTTGCAACTAGAGCTCCTGTTATTATAGCTCCTGCAATGAATTCTTTTATGTTTACACATCCTATTACTCAAGCCAATTTAGAAACACTAAAACGATTAGGCTATACTATAGTTGAATCTCCTGTAGGCGATATGGCTTGTGGGAGTAAAGGCCCTGGTAGGCTGGCTAGTTGGGAAATCATTAAAGAAGAAATATTAAAATCTATATGTGAACAAACCCTTCAGGATAAAAATATTTTAATAACTGCAGGACCCACAAGAGAGCCAATAGATCCTATACGTTTTATATCCAACAGGTCTTCTGGCAAAATGGGCTTTGAGCTCGCAAGGGTTGCTAGAAGAAGAGGTGCAAAGGTACATCTTGTAGTAGGACCTGTGTCTTTAGAACCTCCTTATGGGGTTAAAATTTACAAAATTGAAACAGCTTCACAAATGCTTGATACTGTCTTATCTCTTTTACCCAAAATGGATATTATAGTAATGGCTGCTGCTGTAGCAGACTTTACCCCCTCTTTTTATAATGAGAAGAAAATAAAAAAAGGGCAAAATGTAAATAAATTAACTATTGATTTGGTTAAAACACCAGATATTTTACTTGAAATCTCAAAAAGAAAAAAGGAAGAACAAATCGTTGTTGGATTTTGTGCAGAGACTGAAGACTTAAAAGATAATGCTGTAAAAAAATTAAAGAACAAAAGACTTGATTTAATAATTGCCAATGACGTAACCAGGGCTGGTTCAGGTTTTGATGTAGATACTAATGAAGTTCTAATTATAGATAAAAATGAGTCTATTTTACACCTTCCACTCCTGTCCAAGATTGAGGTTTCAGAAAAGATATGGGATAAGATAGAATCTCTCCTCTAAGTATTAAATTCAATTTTGTAATTTTCCTTTAACAAAAATTTCAAAAATGTATTATTTCTCCTCAAAAATGTAGAAATAATATTTCATTTTTTTAGGGAAATTAAATTCGATTTTCAAAATTTTATCCAAAATTAACTAAGTTTAGGAGAATTAGAGCTAATTATTCCCTTTCTGGCATAATCAGTGCACTTTTTTGAAAATAGTCTTGCAAAAATAACGAATAAGCGCTATTCCTAAATTTAAATAAAGAGGAGGAGTTATTTATGAAAAATCTTTATAACATCTATTCAAAATTTTTTAATTGCTTGAGGTTTACTGTAGTAATATTTTTATCACTAGTTCTTTTAAATTCACAATATGCTTTAGCTAGTAAAACTCTCACTGTTTCTGCTGCTGCAAGCCTAACAGATGCATTTAAGGCAATAGTAAGTGCATTTGAAAAAATCCATCCAGGGACCCATATAGATCTAAATTTAGCCTCGTCAGGCACCCTTTGTGCTCAAATAGAAAGAGGGGCTCCTGTTGATGTATATGCATCCGCATCAGAAAGATTTATGAACCGTCTACAAAAAGAAGGAATGATTATAAATAGTACAAGACATGACTTTGCAAGAAATTCTATTGTTGTTATTCAAGGTAAAAATGTTCATAAAATTCATAAATTGAGTCAATTATTAGATAAAGATATAAGCCATATTGCTATTGGAGACCCATCCCATGTACCAGCAGGCCGCTATGCAAAACAAGCCCTT
>JAMONC010000016.1 GCA_027066725.1 Desulfobacterales bacterium | reverse complement strand
ATTTTTATGGTTGGGGACCAACGTAGAAGCTACATTAAAGATTAGTAAAGCTACTAAGAGGTGCCTTTCATGCCATAGGTATGTATCACCAGGTATTGTTGCTGAATGGGAAAAGAGCATACATGCCCAAGAAACTCCAGAAGTAGCATTAAAAAAATCAAAACTAAAACGCTGTATATCTACTAAAAATGTACCATCAAAATTATGTAACGTAGTTGTTGGATGTGCTGAATGTCATACTATAAATCCAAATGCCCATAAGGATACATTTAATCATAATGGATTTAGGATACATGTTGTTGTAACACCAAAAGATTGTGCAGTATGCCATCCAGTTGAGGTAAAGCAATATGATAAAAATATCATGGCACATGCATATAAAAATCTTATGAAAAACCCCGTCTACCACAACCTACTTGCTACTACAAATGGAGTGCAAGATCTTGTAAATGGGAAACTGATTTACAAAAAACCAGATTCAAAAACCAATGCAGACTCATGTCTCTATTGTCATGGTACAAAAGTAAAAGTTAAAGGCTATAGAGTCGTAAAAACAAAAATGGGAGAGATGAAATTCCCTGTATTATCAGGCTGGCCCAATAGTGGAGTTGGAAGAATAAACCCTGACGGTTCTATAGGATCATGCAGTTCATGTCATCCAAGACATAGCTTTTCTATTTTAGTAGCTAGAAAACCTTATACATGTGCCCAGTGCCATAAAGGACCAGATGTACCAGCTTATAAAGTTTATATGGTAAGCAAGCATGGCAATATATATTATTCTCAAGGTTATAAGTGGAATTTTAAAGCTGTCCCATGGGTAGTAGGAAAAGACTTTAGTGCACCTACTTGTGCTACATGTCATGTAAGCCTTATTACAGATGCAAATGGACATGTCATAGCTAAAAGAACTCATCAGATGAATGATAGAAGCCCTTGGAGACTCTTTGGACTAATTTATGCCTGTCCACATCCTAAATCTCCTGATACTACAATTATTAAAAACAAAATGGGCCTACTTCTTCCTACAGAACTTACTGGTGAACCTGCAAGTAAATATCTTATAAGCAAAAAGGAGATGCAAATACGTCTAAAGAAGATGGAAAATGTATGTTTGGCATGTCATAGCCAAAGCTGGTTAAATGGACAGTTTGCAAGGCTTAAACACACAATAGACACTACAAATGCCATGACATTAGCTGCTACCAAAATATTACTTGAAGCGTGGCAAAAAGGAGCAGCTAAAGGACTTGGCCAAAAAGATAGTATATTTAATGAAGCAATAGAAAAGATGTGGGTTGAGCAATGGCTATTTTATGCCAACTCCACAAGATTTGCTGCTGCAATGTCTGGGGCAGACTATGGAGCATTTGCAAATGGTAGATGGTATATGAGTAAAAACCTGCAACAGATGTTAGACTGGCTAAACTTTAAGCTAACAGTTAATAAAATGAGTAAATAAATATAATTAACATGGTTAAAATAAGGGGGCGTTAAGCCCCCTCTTTTTTATCTAAAAATTTAGACTTATGCGTGTCCAAGTGCCCTTTTACATGCATCGAGATATGGCTTTACTTGAGGAGAATTGGAAAAAGGTTTTAATACCTCCTGAGCCTCTTTAAATTTGCCAAGGTTTAAAAGGCTTACTCCAAGACATGTAGAAAGTTGCTCACTTTGTGGATAATATTTAACACCTTGTACCAAAAGCCTTTCTGCTTCAGCATGTCTGCCTTGCTTTTGTAATAATATCCCCAATCCCAAAAATGCCCTATGATCGGGATAGTAAGAAAGGGACTTTTTAAATAAATACTCTGCTGTTTCTGTTTTTTTAGGAATAATATTTATCTTTGCATAGTATCCATGGGTAAAGGTCATTGCCAAACGAGATAGAAAATCTGCATGAAATGGATAAAGCTCCTTTTTATCTATAAGCTCTAAAGATTTAGCAAAACTTGGTAGATTTAAATAAAATGCCTGCTTAAGCTTTTGTCCAAGTTTATAAACCTTTTTTTCATTAAGTTTTGGATCTGTCTCAAAATAAGGAATACCTTCTATTTTCTTTAACCAGATATTATCGTCTTTTTTACTTCTTTTAAGAAAATCCTCATATAATTTAGTACCTGGGAATATCTCTAAAACATAGAATAAGGCACTTAGTGGCTTTATTTCTAAGATAAGATCTATTGTATCTTGTATGGTTTCATTTGTCTCACCAGGGCAACCATATATAAAATATGCCCTTGCCATTATGCCGTATCTTTGAGTTATAGAAAAAGCCTTTTTTATATCTTCAGTTTTTATATTCTTATTTAATGTATCTCTTATCTTTTCTGAACCATGTTCTACACCAAAACTTATTTGGATACAACCGGCCTTTCTCATCCAGTAAACAATCTCTTCATTTATACAGTCACACCTTGAGATAGCAAACCAATTAATCCTAAGCCCTCGTCTTAAAATTTCTTTACATATTTCTACTACTCGTCTTCTTCTAACAGTAAAGGTATCATCTGAAACAAAGAAGAAATTCACCCCTCTTTTATAAAGAAGCTCAAGCTCTGTTACAAAATTTTGAGGAGAGTGAAACCTGATCCTCCCCCCCCAAAACTTTGGAGAACCACAAAAAGTGCATTTTCCAAAACACCCCCTGGATGAACAGACATGTTGATAGGTAAAATATTTTGCTGGTATAGGAATAGAATCTAGGTCTTCTATTTGATCAGGATAGCCTGTTGAAACAATAGAATTTCCATTTCTATAAGCTATACCCTTAATATCTTTTATGGCATCTAAATTATTATCCCTTATTGCCTTTACAAGGTTTAAAACACTATATTCCCCCTCCCCTATTATGCAGTAATCTATCTGCTTAAAATGTGAGAGAAAATGCTTCCATAAAAATGTTGCCCCAACCCCACCAAATATAATCTTTACATTTGGTAAAACCTTTTTAGCAATCTTGGCTATCTCTATACCACCCCATCTATTTGCATTTAGGATAGAAAAACCTATTATATCTGGAGACTTTTCTTTTAATACCCGAGCAATTTGATCTTTTGCACCTTTTACATTGTACCAGTTTAAAAGCTCTACATGAAAACCATTTTCTACTAAAAGAGAAGCAATATAATACATCCCAATGGGAAGAGCCTCTATATCGTCTTCAACAGCCCTATACTCTAAGCTATATGGATAAATTAAAAGAATTTTCATCAGAAATAATACCAAATTGTCTCGTAATCAGAGACACTTTCTCCAATCTCTTCTAGTCTTTCTAGATACTCAAGTATTGGTACATCCTTACCTACATAAGTCTGAGTTGTTCTTGAAATATTTTTTTCCCAAGGATGAAATTCATATACCCTCGAACCATCTGGTAATATTGAAAGTAAATCTCTTTGTTGTTTTGCCCTAAGATAATTCTTGCCAAGCCCTGGTACATTAAATACCGCTTCGTCTGTTCTTGCAAGTCCTGGAAGAAGTCTTGCTTCCTCCTTTTGTTCTTGTAAAAGCCTTGCTATAGGAACCCTATAGTCTTTGGTCTCCTCTTTCCCTTTTGTATTAAAGGTATAATAAGGATCTACCCCTATTAATCTTAAAAGTCTTCTAAGTGCTGCTGCCTCAAATCTTCTAGAAACATAAAATGTATAAACAAGTTGATTATAAACAGGAATACAATGCTCTCTTAGATTTTGTACTGCATCTACAACCTCTGGTGTAATCTCATAGGTATGTTGTATATGAGTAACTAGGGCTACCTCTCGCCTTCCTGGTATCCTGTATGAGCCAAGCAATTGAGCCGTTTCTTTTGTAATTCGCATAGGGATAGTAACAGGAGTGCGAGTGCCTATCCTTATCCTTTCAATAGAAGGAATAGATGCAACAAGATCCAATATCTTTTTAAGAGATTCATCAGTAAGTGCTAAAGGGTCTCCTCCTGTTATAAGGACTTCATGTATAGCAGGATGATTTCTTATCCACTCTACTGCCTTTTCTATTGCCTCCATTCCTGCAAAGGCACCCTTTGCCATTGCATCTTCTATCTCCCAATTTCTTTGGCAATATACACATATTTGAGGACATGTATTAAAGGGCTTAAATATACAGATTGCTGGATATCTCCTGGTAATAAGATCGCAAGGAGATGTATCTTCTTCTCTCATAAAATCAAGACAAGAGCTATCCCTTGCCCTTAACTCTGACATATTTATAACATAGTCAAGCGTTGGTATAACTTGAGCCCGTATTGCTGCATCTCGTCTATTTTCTGGATCATCATCCATAAGGGATAAATAATGAGGGGTTATGCCAAAAGGAAGTCTTCTTTTTCTAGCCTCATATATTGCTTGCTTTTCTTCATCTCTTAATACAACAAGTTTTTCTAATAAATCTAGCTCTTTTACTATATGAGA
>JAMONC010000015.1 GCA_027066725.1 Desulfobacterales bacterium | reverse complement strand
CTCATCCCCTGTTGTAACAAGGGTTAAGTGAGAAAGGGTTGGGTCTAAAGTCTCTGCTACACAAAGGCTTTCTATGTTAAAACCTCTTCCACTAAATAGCCCTGTAATACGGGAAAGAGCACCAGGACAGTTTTCTACAAGAACAGATAGTGTATGCTTTCTTACATTGTTAGTTGTATCTGGTTTGCTACTCATGGCTAAACTCACTTACTTACCCTCCATTTTTTCATGTTAACCCAAACTACATTTAACTAAACTAAAAGCATTTCTGTAGTAGCTTTGCCTGCTGGAACCATTGGGAACACACCTTCTTCTTGTGCAATTGCAAACTCCATAATAACAAGCCCATCTGTTTCAAGACCAGTCTTTAAAACTTCATCCACCTCTTCAGGACGTGTTGCTCTTAGCCCAACAGCCCCATAAGCCTCTGCAATCTTTACAAAGTCTGGTGTTACATGAAAACGTGTAGCAGCATATCTTCTATTATAAAATAACTCCTGCCACTGACGAACCATACCAAGGAACTGATTGTTCAATATTATTATCTTGATAGGCAGTCTCTGCTCCATTGCAGTAGCCATCTCTTGGATATTCATCTGAATACTTCCATCACCTGCCACATCAACAACTAGATGATCTGGAAATGCCATCTGTGCACCAATTGCAGCAGGGAATCCATATCCCATTGTACCAAGACCACCAGAAGTAATAAGTGTACGTGGACGATCAAACTTATAAAATTGTGCAGTCCACATCTGGTTTTGTCCAACCTCTGTAGTCACAATAGTCTTCCTATCTTTTGTAAGCTCATAGAGCTTTTCAATCACATACTGAGGCTTTATTACACCTTCCTCCTTTTTATAAGTAAGCGGGTGTTTTTGAGCCCAAGCATGAATTTGGTCCCACCAATCCTTAAATCTTTCTTCCCAATGTTCTTTTGGAAGCCCTTTCTCTTCTATTACTTTAAGTAATTCCTTTAAAGCCTTTTTGCAGTCGCCAACTATTGGAATATGAACCTTAACATTTTTCTGAATAGAGGTTGGATCAATATCAATATGAATGACCTTTGCATGAGGTGCAAAGGCATCTATTTTACCAGTAACTCTATCATCAAAACGAGCCCCTACTGCAATAATTAGATCTGTATCATGCATAGCCATGTTGGCACAATAAGTGCCATGCATACCAAGCATACCAAGACTAAGCTCATGGGTCCCAGGGAAACCTCCAAGGCCCATAAGTGTCATTGCAACAGGAGCATTTATTGCCTCAGCAAATGCCCTAAGTTCATCCGCAGCATTAGAGATAATAACACCGCCACCTGCATAAATAATTGGTCTTTTTGACTGCTCTATTGCCTTATAAGCCTTTTCAATCTGTTTTAAATGGGGCTTATAAACAGGATTATAAGAGCGAAGTTTTATCTTTTCTGGATAATTAAACTCAGCCTTTGCATTTTGTACATCTTTAGGAAGGTCTACTAAGACAGGACCAGGCCTTCCAGATGCTGCAATATAAAATGCTTCTTTTAAAATACGAGGAAGATCTTTAACATCTTTAACTAAATAATTATGCTTTGTACAAGGACGAGTAATACCTACAATATCTACTTCTTGAAACGCATCATTACCAATAAGCTTGGTTGGAACCTGTCCTGTAAAAACAACAATAGGTACAGAATCCATATATGCAGTTGCAATACCTGTAACAGTATTAGTTGCACCTGGGCCTGAAGTAACAAGGCATACGCCTACGCGGCCTGTAGCTCTTGCATAGCCATCTGCAGCATGGGTTGCGCCTTGTTCGTGTCGTACGAGCACGTGTTTTATAGATGGCTCTTGGTCCAAGGCGTCGTAGATGTCAATAACTGCCCCACCAGGGAAACCAAAAACCACATCAACACCTTCCCTCTTAAGGGCCTCAACCACCATCTTTGCGCCTGTCATTTTAGTCATAGAAACTTCTCCTATGTTTAAAAATTAGATAACCTTTGAAATTAACGGTGTTTAAAATAGTTGTCAACGATAATCTTAGAAATAACAAAATATCTAACAATAGAAAAGAAAAAATATTTCTTATTATTTCAATTTTTGAATAAACTCTGATAAAAAACAAATTTGCTTTTGCAAAGCTATTAATTTTCATATAATATGGCTTTATGTATCTTAAACAAGAAAGCTTTTAAAAAGCTTAGGGGGGCACAAGATATATGGAAGATGTACCATCTGAATCTAGGCTACAGGTAAAAAGAATTGGAAGATGGTTTTTATACTGTATTATAGTAGGACTTTTAGCAGGATGTGCTTCAAGTTTTTTTCATCTTATTCTAAATGTAGGACATATATTCTTCCTCAATTGGCTTGCTGGATACAACTTTCATCATCCTGCAGGTGAAGAAGCTTTGATAAAGATGGTTCATCATCCTCTAAGACCTTGGCTACTGTGGTGTCTTCCTGGACTAGGAGGGCTTATTACTGGAATAATAGTATGGAAATTCTGCCCAGATGCAGAAGGACATGGAACAGATGCTGCTATAAGGGCATATCACTTTGAGGATGGATATATACCATTTAAGGTCCCAATAGTAAAAACCATTGCATCTTTCTTTACTCTAGGAACAGGCGGATCTGGTGGAAGTGAGGGGCCAATATGCCATATTGGTGCGGGTGTTGGCTCTGTTTTTGCTCAAAAGATGAATCTTACTCCAAGAGAAATGCGTATTTTAATGGCAGCAGGACTTGGAGCTGGCATTGGCTCTATTTTTAAGGCACCTTTAACAGGCGCCCTTTTTGCTGCTGAAGTTTTATACCAAGACCCTGAATTTGAGGCTGAAGTCATAATACCAACTACAATTGCAGCTATAGTCGCTTATTCTGTATTTTGTACATTTTTTGGCTGGGATTCTCTCTTTCATGCAGGAGACTATAGAATTCATAGTGCACTTGAGTTAATTCCTTACACAGGTTTAGCTATAGCTGCAAGTATAGCAGTCTTTATCTTTGTAAAAATGTTTTGGGGTATTCATGATCTTTTCCACAAATTCCCTATTCCTCCATGGGTTAAACCTGCAATTGGTGGACTTATCACAGGAACTATTGGTTTATTTATGCCTGAGGTCTTAGGATTTAGTTATGGATTCTTACAACAGGGCTTTTATCAAAAAGTAGCAGGAACTAAACTATTTTCTGTATCACTAGGAAAGATAGCTGCTACAAGTTTCTCTATTGGTTCAGGAGGAAGTGGTGGTGTATTTGGACCTTCTGTTGTAATAGGAGGTTGTCTAGGTGGTGCAGTTGGAGCATTATTCCATCATCTTTTCCCAGAAATTGTACACAGTGCAGGACCTTACGCAGTAGTTGGCATAGCAGGTTTTTTGGCAGGGAATTCTAATATTCCTATTACCGCAATAATTGCTGTAAGTGAGCTTACAGGCTCTTATCATTTACTTCTTCCAAGCATGCTTGTTTGCTCACTTTGTTATTTTCTCTGTCGTAATTGGAACTTATATAGAGAACAATTACCTAACACCCTAGCATCTCCTGCACATAAAGGAGACTTCTTTACTGATATTCTTCAAGATATACGTGTAAAAGATATATTTAATCCACATAAAGTAACCGCAGTTCTTCCTGAAGATATGACTTTAGCACAATTTAGGAAATTCTTTAGACAAACTGAACAGAGATATTTCCCTGTAGTAGATAAACAGGGAAGACTAACAGGAATTTTTTCAATAAATGACGTAAGAAATTGTCTATTTGACCATGAATTAGATGACATTGTTACAATGAAGGATATTGCAAGAGAACAAATAATAACAACCACTCCCAATGAAGATATAAATACACTACTTAGAAAATTTACACTAAGAAATATTGATCAAATTCCTGTTGTTAAAGAAGACGAGCCTACTGTATTTATGGGTATGATAAGTCGTAGAGAAGTAATAGCCTTCTATAATCAGACCTTAAACAATTTAAAAGAAAATATAGCCAAAAAAAATAAACAAGCTGTAGGATTTTAACTAAAAAAATAAACCCCCAGATAGTCTCCTGGGGGTTTGTTTTGGATGACGACCAACACTATACCCGCCCGTCCGTTTTTCAAATTTATGAGTTTAAATCTACAAAAAAAGCCCTCAAGGGATATACTCCCTCGAGGGCAATCATGGCCCAACCATTACTCTATACAATTTTAAATTTAAAATTACTCTAATTTATATAATATGTCAAGTATATAAATAGCTAATCTATAACCATATCTATCAATGCCAATTTCTGTACCAATTAAATTTATCTCCTGGAATTTTACTAATGTCTTTTTTATTCTTTAACATATTTTTAAATGGTTCATGTTGAAATCTAAAATCAATCACTACTCCATCAATTGATTTATTAAGCTTTATGTCTCTTAAGAGATTTATCGGCCGCTGTGGCAAAAGA
>JAMONC010000014.1 GCA_027066725.1 Desulfobacterales bacterium | reverse complement strand
CTCTTCTAATCCTTTAAGTGCCTTTTCATAACCTGGCTTTAATTCAAGTGCCTGTTTAAATGCCTCTATAGCACCTTTATAGTCCTTTTTATGTATTAAGACATTTCCCTTTGCAGTAAGTCTTATGACCTTTTTAAGAGTAGGATCTTCTGCTGGGGGAAGCTCTTCTTCCTTCTTTACTTCTTCTTTAACCTCTTCAGCAACCTCTCCCTTAATCTCTTCTTCTGGTTCAGGAATTGGGGTAGGCTCAACCTGCTCAATTGAAGGAGCTGGTGCAGGTTGTACAACTTGCTGTGGCTGCGCACCTGGTGCTGCAGGCATTGCACCAAAGTGAAGCATAAACTGTACTTCTAAGAACCTCTTTATTGCATCAAATTGGTCTTCCCCAAGACCTAATGCCTTTCTAAAGGACTCCATACCAGCAGTAATTGTATTTAATATATACTGCTCTCTTGGAGTAAGCCCTACCCCTGTAACCATTTGGGTAGGCTGCGGGCTTGGCTGAGTAGCCACCTCTGGTTGAGTAGAAGGTCCTACAACCCTTAAAGAGGCTGCCTTCTTCTTGGCTTCTTTAAGCTCTTTTTCCTTTGTAGTAAGTTCTTTTTTAAGAGTATCTAATTTTGCCTTAAGCTCTAAAGCTTCTTTATCTTTCTTTGATAGTTGATCTTTTAAGCTATTTAACTCGCTTTTTATCTTAGCGATCTCTTCTTCTGCCTGCTCTTTTGCCTTTGCAACAAGATCACGAGAGGCCTTTGCCTCTTGCTGAGCACGCTCTACTTGTTTCTTCATCTCCTCTTCAACTTCTGCCCTTACACGCTCAACAGCCGCTTCAATCTCAGAAGTACTTACAAGAACAGGCTCTATTCCTTTAGGCTCAGGTCTTTTATCAAGTCCTGCCCTTTTTACTATCTCAGATACAGCTTGTTCCCATTCAATTGCCATTATGTGAACGCCAGCGACTCCTTCTATCTCACGAACCTGATTTATTATATCTACACAGATCTGAATTCCCTCTTCCTTTACATCAGAAGCAGCCTGAAGACGTTCTATTATTTCATCTGGCACATCAAGGCCGGGGACAAATCTTTTCATGTATTTGGCCATGCCTACAGACTTAGGAGGAGTGACACCTGCTAGGATATAGACCTTTTCATGTAGTCCTAGATCCCGGACCATTTCCATAAACTTCTCAAACTTTTTTACATTATAAATAATCTGGGTTTGGACAAAATTTGCCCCGGCCTCTACTTTCTTTGCCAGCCTTATTGGTCTAAATTCAAAGGGATCTGCAAATGGATTTGCAGCACAACCCAAGAAAAACCTTGGCTCTTTTCCTTTTATTTCCTCACCACACTGGAATTTCTTTTCATCCCGCAAGGCCTTTGCCATTGTAAGAAGCTGTATTGAATCCATATCAAATACGCCTTTTGCCTGCGGGTGATTCCCAAACTTTTGATGGTCTCCGGTTAGACAAAGTAAATTCTTGATGCCAAGAGCACTTGCTCCTAAAAGGTCAGCCTGCATCCCAATACGGTTTCTATCTCTACAGGTCATCTGTAAAACAGGCTCTAGACCTTCAGAAAGTGCGATAAGACCTGCAGTTAATGAAGACATGCGTACAATTGCAGTCTGACAATCAGTAATATTTACTGCATCTACATATCCTTTTAGAAGCTTCGCTTTCTTTCTTATAACTTCAGGATCACCATTTTTAGGTGGCCCAAGCTCACCTGTTACTGCAAATTCACCAGAGGTCAAAACATGTTCTAAGTTGCTTCCAACTATCACGGTAACAGATCCTCCCTAACCCTACGTCTTGGTCCTCCCTCACCTGAAGGAGTCCAATCACGTATGGGCATTATTTTCCTCATATTTTCAGAAAGATTTAATCTCTTAAGTCTGTCATATATAAGCTGCCAAACACATGGAGTGTTTGGATCCACTTCACAACGACCATTTACAGAACCACCACAAGGGCCATTTGAAAGATGCTTTGCACACCTTGCAACAGGACAAAGTCCTCCTGTCAAATGGAGCACACAGGCCCCACACCCAGCACACATCTCTTTCCATTCGCCACTAGATAAATTTGCCCCATAAAATGTGGTATTTAATGCAGGAAGGACAAGAGTATCTGGATATTGCTCTGCTAAAAAATTTACTCCTACACCACATGCCATAGAAAGTATGGCATCATATTCTTTAACTTTCTCCTTAAGAGGCTCAAGATACTCTGGATCACATTGTCTCACAAGAACATCTTGGTCTATCTCTATTGTCTCACCCTTTAGTTTTTTACCAAGGGTAATTGCCTCTACCATGATATTTACTTCTTTATCACCACCAGCAGAACAAACAGCAACACAACCTCTACAGCCCAGTATGAGAAGCTTCTTTATGCCAGATATCATCTCCATAATCTCTGGCATTGGCTTTCTTTCTGCAATTATCATTACGTGGTTCCTCCCAAAACCTTATGCTGCCTTTCCTGAATCATTTCCTTCCTTATTGTTACTATCCTTTTTAATAATAGGACCTAACTTCTCTAGTCTTGACAGCATCTCTTTTGCTGCCTTTACAACAGGCTCTGTCTCCTGTCGAGGGACAAAAAACATCTCTATTCGTTCTGGCTCTATCCCAAGTTCAGAAAGTATTTGCTTTGTATACTTAACTCTCTTAGACGCACGTCTACTTCCTGAAAAATTATGACACTCCTCTTCAGGACAACCTGCTACAAAAACAGCATCAGCTCCATGTCTGCTAAAGGCAGCCAACAAACTTGAAACCTCAAGCTTTCCTGTACAAGAAAGCCGCTTAAATTCTACTGATTCTGGTAAAATACCAGCTTCTTTAAGAGGTTCTTCTGTAACTTGTGTTGTATAATTACAACAAAAACCTATTACCTTACCTGGTCTATCAGACATTTTAGCTCCTTTTTTATTTTAAAACCTCTTTGGAAGACCTTTCTTCTCTTTTTTCTATACTAAATGGATGTCCTGCTCCTTTTTGTTCAAGAGAAGCAGAAAGATGAATTGCCTCAGCAGGACACTCAAGTACACATATACCACAGCCATGACAAAGCTCAGGCTCTATATATGCATAACCTTCAGAAACTATATGTGGTGCCGCAAAAGGACAAAGTCTTACACAAGTAAGACATGCCACACACTTGCCAGGGTCTACTTCTGCAATAAGACCTAGAGCCTTTAATTTATCTTCATTAACGACTCTCTTTTCTAGAGCCTTCCTTCTGAGCGCCTTTATTACATCTGCTGGTCTAACACCTTGAGGGCAAACAGGTATACAACTCTGACACTGAGAACACGCCCAAATAATATCTGAATTTAAAAGGTAGTCTTCTAGTCCAAGGCCTACCATATGAACAATGCGTCTTGGATCAAAATCTTCTACTACTTTTGAAACAGGACAAGCTGCACTACATGCCCCACACCTAAAACAACCAAGAACTGTCTCACAGCCCTCAAGTTCTCCTAAGTCTTTTGGAAATTCTGTATTTAACTTTGCCGCATTTATCATTTTTAACACCCTTACTGCCTTAAGAGGCTAGCTTTATAATGCCCTCTTCAATTGAGATCCCCTTTAGCTTTGAAAGTGCTTTTATAATCGCATCAAATTCCTCATCTGAGATACTTAATTCCTTTATAAGCTCCTTGTTGGTCAGTAGCTCTTTATCCTTAACAAGGAGCTTTGTTTCCTCAATAAGTCTTTGCCTCCTAAATGCAGGCATTACCTTCTCTGCCACTTCTTTAGATATACGATCAGGACTATAATCCCACTCCTTGTGAAGCTTTTTGGCAACATTGCCAAAGGCACTTCTTACCTTCATATTTTCTGCAGCTTTAACAGCAGCAGTTAAGTGTCTTACTATAAGGGGCTTTGGATCTTCATCTTCTAAAGAACCAAGCTCACCATAGCCTTTTATCTTATTTGTATAATTAGTAATGAGCTCCACATAACGTGGACCTTCAGCAGCAGATGCCCACTCTAATGCCATTCTATCTGGTCTTACTCCGCAATCTTTTAAAACCTGCCTAGTAAGCTCAGCCATAATAAGTGCTTCATAATTTCCTGTTTGATAATGACACTCACCTAAATGACATCCACCAATAAAAACCCCATCTGCTTGGAGTCTAAATGCCTCTAATATAAACCGTGTATCAATCCTACCTGTACACATTACCCTTATAACACGTACGTTAGGAGGATATTGATACCTTGAGACACCCGCAGAATCTGCTGCTGCATAGCAACACCAATTACAAAATATACCAAGGATCCTTGGATTAAAGCCTTCACTCATTATTTACTCCTTATTTTCTTGTTCCCCTTCTTGTTCTTGCTTCTTCTCTTGAGAATCTTTTTGTTGTGTTCCTAAATAAGATTCAGCAAAGGCATGTATTTGAGAAAATATCTGTTCATCTGTAAAGCCACCCATACTAATTGCAAGAACAGGACAATGAGAAGCACATATACCACAGCCCTTACAAGAAGCTGATATGGTTTCTGCCTTACGTCTTTTACCAACTTTAACCATCTGTATTGCATTATAAGGACAAAGACTTACACATATACCGCAACCGATGCACTTGTCTTTATCAATTCTAGATACTATTGGCTCAACAGATACCTTGCCTTTTGAAAGAGGAATTACAGCCTTTGAAGCAGCAGCTTTTGCTTGAGCAATACATTCATCTATTCCTTTGGGTCCATGAGAAAGACCGCATATAAATACACCATCTACCGCAACTTCTACAGGTCTTAATTTTGCGTGTGCCTCTAAGAAAAATCCATCTTGAGTAATTGGAGTCTTTACAATCTTTGAAATCTTATCATTGTCCTCAGATGGAGAAATACCAACAGAGAGAACTACTAAAGAGGCAGGTATCTCTATATCCATCTGAGAGATTCTATCAAAGGCTTTTACTTTTATTCCGCGTCCACTTTTGATTACTTCAGGGCGTCTATCTGGCTCATATCTTAAAAAGATAACACCTTTTTCTCTTGCCTCTCTATAAAAGGCTTCAGAGAAACCATAGGTTCTCATATCTCGATAAAAGACATATATTTTAATAGAAGGCTTTAACTCTTTAAGTTTAAGTGCATTTTTAACTGCCTGCATACAGCAGACCTTGCTACAGTAGTTTTGGTCATCCCCCCTTGAACCAACACATTGAATCATTACTACTGTGTTAATATTCTTTAAGGAGGACTTACCCTTTTTAAGTTTTTCTTCAAGTTCAAGCTGAGTTATAACCCTATTGCTTTGACCATATAAGTAATCCTTTGGTTCATAAGGCCTTCCACCCGTAGCAATGATAGTAACCCCATGTTCTACCTGAATCTCTTCTCCTGCATGATCAATCGTACTTATAAAGTTACCAATATAACCTGAAAGGTTCTTTAATGTAGCATTTGTATAAAGTGTTATTTTGGGATGTTTTTTTACTCTGTTTACAAGCTCTTTTACTATCTTTTTGGGATCTTCACCCGTTAGTGTAAAAGAAAGTTTATTTGCAATACCACCAAGAGTATCTGTCTTTTCAATTAAAATACACTCATAACCTTGATCTGCTATTGAAATAGCAGCACTCATACCAGAAACACCACCACCTATAACAAGGGCTCGTGGTGTAACATCAACCTCAGTCTCATACAAAGGTTCAAGTAGCCTTGCCTTTGACACTGCCATTCTTACAAGGTCTTTCGCCTTTTCTGTGGCAGCCTCAGGCTCTTTAGAGTGAACCCATGCACATTGATCCCTAATATTTGCCATTTCAATAAAGGCAGCATTAACACCAATAGAACGAAGTGTTTCTTTAAATAAAGGCTCATGAGTCCTTGGTGAACACGCTGCGATTACCACCCTATTTAACTGGTTTTCTTTTATCTTTTCAGCAATTGTTCTAAGTGCATCTTGAGAACAAGAATAAAGCGTAGTCTCACTTAAAACTACATCAGGAAGTGTTGCAGCATATTCTGCAACACTTTTCACATCAATTACTCCTGCTATATTTACACCACAGTGGCATACAAAAACCCCAATTCTTGGAGGAAGCTTTAAAAGTTCTTGATTTTCCTCTGGATATGTAATGGTAATAGTTTTTGTGCCACGACTGTCTCCTAATACCTCAGATGCAAGTGCAGCGACACCAGAGGCTTGAGTAACACTTTCTGGAATGTCCTTTGGCCCTTGAAACGCCCCTGCAACAAAAATTCCATCTCTTGTAGTATTAAGAGGAGATGCAATAGAAGTTTTACAAAAATTAAACTTATTAAGTTCAATTCCAGCAATCTCAGCAATCTCTTTGGCATCTTCAGGAGACTCAAGTCCTATTGATAGAACTACCATATCAAAAAATTCACTCTTCGGGGTACCATCTTCCTCTGTCCATGTTAAAAGAAGTTTTCCCTCTACTTGATCTACCTTTGGAACCCTTGCCCTTATAACCCTAAATCCATACTTTTTAGTGGCTTGCTCTCTAGAAAGATCAAAACCCTTCCCTTGGGTGCGAATATCCATAAAGAAAAGAGCAATATCAAGGTCCGGCTCGTGCTCCTTGGCTACAGAAGCCTCCTTAAATGCATACATACAACATACAGAGGAACAATAACCATTGCCACAGGTCTCATCCCTTGAACCAATACATTGTAAAAATGCAATCTTTTTAGGAGGCTTATGATCAGAAAGTCTTATAATATGTCCTTCACTTGGACCAGATGCACAAGTAAGGCGTTCAAATTCCATGCTAGTTAATACATCTGGATATCTACCATAACCAAAGCGCTCAAGAACCTCATGGCTAATACGCCCAAACCCAGGAGATAAAACTACCGCTCCTATTTCTAACTCAAGGTGTTTAGGTTTTTGGGTAAAATCTATGGCTCCTGCAATACATGTTTGAGCACAAAGATTACAAACCTCATGGTTCACTCTCAAACATGCCTTTGCATCTATATAAAAGCATGAAGGTATAGCCTGGGCATAATCTATATGAGGTGCCCTAGTAACATTTAATCTTTCATTATATAGATCTACAACAGGCACAGGACAATACATAGTGCATGTACCACACGCAGTGCATTTATCTTCATCTATATAGCGAGGTTCTTGATAAACCTTAGCAACAAAATTACCAGGCTTCCCTTCAAGGGCTTCAAGTCTGGCATTTGTAAGAATCTCTATATTTGGAGACCGACCGGCCTCAACTAATTTCGGTGCCAAAATTCACAACGAACAGTCATTGGTCGGAAAGGTCTTATCAAGCTGGGCCATTACCCCGCCAATAGAGGCTTTCTTTTCAACCAGGTATACGTAATAACCCAGTTCAGAAAGATCTAATGCAGCTTGAACGCCGCAAACCCCTCCGCCCAAGACCAATACTGCACCGCTTTTAGCCATCTTATTACTCCTAATACACCTTTTATTGTTAAAAAATTAAAAATTACTAAACCTCATGATGCTCAGCACTTGTATCAAGCTCACGCCTCATAGCCATATCAAAGAGGATTCTCTCTTTCTTCTTATCAAGACCAAGGGCTGCACGTTTCTGATTTATATGATCTATCATCTTGTTTGCAAATTCATTTGGTCCATCTGCAACATCCCATTTACCACCAAATAATTTCTCCATACCTTTAAAGCAAAATTCTGTAGTCTTAGTAGAGCCAATTGTGGGGAAGCCAGGTCCAAACACAACATAAACACCACTTGTTACGAAATATTGTCCAATTGATATAGCCTTTTCACTCATCCACTGAGGAGCACAACCTGCAACAGGAAGTTCACTAATATCTTGCCCTAATCCTCCTGTTGCAACCATCTGAGTAGCAGCAATTAAGATTCTACTATTATCAACACAAGAACCCATATGTAATACTGGTGGACAACCAACTGCCTCAAGAACCTCTTTAAGCCCATCTCCTGCAAGTTCCATTGATTCAGGCGAAAGAAGCCCTGCTCTTCCCATTGCAGTAGCAGCACAACCAGTAACCAATACCAATACATTGTTTGCAATAAGCTCTTTTGCAAGCTCAACCTGAATCTCACTTTTTACTCGATAGTTATCACAACCAACAATAGCAGCCACACCTTTTATACGCCCATTTATAATATTGTCATTTAAGGGCTTATAAGATGCCCTAAACCTACCACCTAAGATATAGTTAATAGTCTCATGACTAAAACCTGCAACAACATCCATCTGATGAACAGGTATAAAATATTTACCTCTTTCAGGATAACGTTTTATTGCTCTAAGAACTATCTCTTTTGCAACTTCAAGAGCTCTATCCTCATGAAATTCTATATGTGTTGCGCCAGGAATTTTTGCTCTTTCAGAAGTAGTAATTAACTCTGTATGATACATACCTGCAACAGGGCTAACTCCTTGCATAATACACTGAACATCTACTACCATTGCCTCAACAGCACCTGTTGCAAGCACAACCTCTTGCTGAATAAAGCTTCCAGCAATAGGAATACCGTGACGCATTAATATCTCATTTCCTGTACAGCAAACACCAGTTAAATTAATACCCTTTGCCCCTACTTTTTTGGCCTCTTTTATAACCTCAGGGTCATTAGCTGCCATAGCAAGGGCCTCTGCCAAAACAGGCTCATGTCCATGAACAGTTATATTAACTTCATCTTTTTTAAGAACACCTATGTTGACCTTTGTTCTTATAGGTACAGGGGTACCAAACATAATATCAGATAGTTCGGTTGCCATCATAGAGGCACCCCAGCCATCTGCTAAGGAACACCTTGCTGCCTGCAAAAGTAGATTTTCATGGTGTTGATCAACACCTATATGAGTTCTGTGCATTATCTCAACAACTTCACGATCAACACCACGAGGCATTACCCCTGTTGTTTCCCAAATCTCCTGTCTTGGTTTAGGCGCACGCTTTGTAAAAGAAATACGACCTATTTGTTGTCCGAATTCGGATAAAAGCTTTTCTCCTACCTCTATTGCAAGATCTTCCTTGGCTTTATCTGTAGGATCAATTCCTATACGCCTTGCAGTTTGCTGAAGCTTTCTTTCATCTTTTATCTCATAAGGGGTCTCACCTCTAGCAGTCTCTAAGAAGGCAAGCACAACCCCTCTACCATGGTCCATGTGAGCAGAGGCACCACCAGCTACCATACGACAAAAGTTCCTAGCACTTACAGTAGCTGCATCTGCTCCACATACGCCCTGCATTGCATCAACACCTTCAATTATTTGACAGGGACCCATATTACAAATACGACAACAAAGTCCCTTTTTCCCGAAAAGGCATGGCTCTGCAGGACGCATCTCTACACGATGTGCAGCAGTTATAACACCTTGTGCACAAGAATTACAAAGAACTGCCCTGTTTGCTTCACACTGTATACTCGGACAAGCCTCTTTTTTATCAAAGCGTTTGCTTGTATCCATAAAAATCGTTCTCCAAAATTTATTTAGTATACTTTATTACAAAAACCCAAAGACCCTATAAAATTATTTTAACATAACTAGCAACATAGTAGATTAAGATTTTTCTATAGTTTGCCTTGCTGCCTGAACAGTATTTTTCATAAGCATAGTAATTGTCATTGGGCCAACTCCACCAGGAACAGGAGTAATAGCAGAAGCCTTTTCTTTAACTGCATCAAAATCAACATCACCACATAAAATCGCTTTACCTTCAGGAGTCTTACCAATTCTATTTACCCCCACATCAATAACAACAACACCCTCTTTTACCATATCTGCAGTAATAACCTTTGGTCTTCCTGCCGCAACAATTAAAATATCCGCCCTCTTAGTATGAAAAGCCATGTCTTTTGTACGGGTATGACATATCGTTACCGTAGCATTTCCACCTTCTCTTTTTTGAAGCATAAGATTAGCAATTGGTTTTCCAACAATATTGCTTCTTCCAACAACAACAACTTCAGCACCACTTGTTTCAATTCCAGAACGAATAAGCATCTCTAAAATCCCGTGAGGAGTACAAGGCAGAAAACATGGTTCACCAATAACCATTTTACCAACATTAACAGGATGAAAGCCATCTACATCTTTATTTGGATCTATTGCATAAATAACCTTGGATTCGTCTATGTGTTTAGGAAGAGGAAGTTGTACCAGAATACCATGAATTTTTTCGTCCTTGTTATATTTATCTATTAACTCTAATAGGGCTTCCTCAGAAATATCTTCTGGTTGATTATCCTGAACAGAATAAAAACCAAGCTCATGTGCTGTGCGTTGTTTAGCTGTTACATAAGAGACTGAAGCCGGATTTTCTCCTACTAAAATAGTTACAAGCCCTGGAGTAATACCATAGGAGGCTTTCATTTCTTCTACTTCTTTTTTAAGTTCTTCTCGTATCTGCTGAGCTATTTCCTTGCCACTTATAATTTTTGCAGACATATCTCCCCTCTCCTAAAAATTTAGGGTAAAAATGCACCCCTTCTAAATTTTTTTATTAAAAAGAAACCGAACCCCAGCCTAGTAACCTAAATATAAGGGTGCCTTTTTATCTATATTTTAGCTAAAGCTAAAAATATGCCAAATAAAAATTGAATAAAAATTATTCTAAAAAAATTACTTATTTTTTGAAAAAAATGTATCTTTTTATATAAAAGAGAGTGTTACTATTAACATAAAAATTACAACTAACCGCCTATGAGGAATTTTTCCCCATAGGCGGGGAATTTATCATCAACTTTTTAGAATAAACCTTTTACTTTACCTGTCTCCACGTCCACATCTATTCTTCTGTATGCAGGATCAGAACAAGTTCCAGGCATAAGACTTATTGCACCAGCAACAGGAACAACAAATCCTGCTCCCTTGTAAGTTAGAATATCACGAACATGAAGTTTCCAGCCTTTTGGTACACCTTTTTTATTGGGATCATCAGAAAGACTCAAATGAGTTTTTACCATACAGGTACCAAGCTTAGACAGCTCCTCATCTTGTTCAATTGCCTTTGCCTTGGCTAGTGCCTCTGGAGTATATGTTACACCATCTCCACCATAAACTTCCTTTGTAATAAGTTCAATCCTCTCTCTTAAAGGTACATCAAGATCATATAAGAATTTAAAGTTGTTCTCTTCTTCACATGCATCAATTACTGCATCTGCAAATTCCAAAGCTCCTTCACCACCTTTCAGCCAATGTTCAGATACAGCAACCCTTGCACCAGCCTGCTCACAAAGTCTTCTTACTGCATTAATCTCATCTTTTGTATCAGTATAGAAGGAATTAATACATACCACAGGATTAATACCTGCCTTTTTAACTGTCTCTATATGATGAAGTAGATTTTCACAGCCCTTTTCTACCCATTCTACATTTTCTTTCATATACTCCTCTGGAAGAGGTCTTCCTGGCCGAGGAATTGGTGCTCCACCATGACATTTAAGTGCCCTTATAGTTGCAACAACAACTGCGCAATTAGGCTTTAAACCACTAAAACGACATTTTAGATTCCAGAACTTTTCAAATCCAATATCTGCACCAAAACCACTTTCTGTAACAAGATAATCAGTAAGTTTTAATCCAACTTTATCTGCAATAATTGAAGACTGTCCAATAGCAATATTTGCAAATGGACCTGCATGAATAAGACAAGGCTGTCCTTCAATTGTCTGCATGAGATTTGGATTTATAGCCTCTACCATCCATGCAGTCATAGCACCTGCAACCTCAAGATCTTCTGTTGTAATTGGTTTCCCTGTGCGATCATAGGCAAGGACAATCCTACCAATTCTTTCTCTCAGATCTTTTAGGTCTGTTGCAACAGCTAAGATTGCCATTATCTCCGAGCTAACAGCTATATTAAAACCACTTTGCATGGTAAAGCCATCCATACGGCCGCCTATACCTATTGTTATATTCCTAAGTGCCTGTGCACAAAAATCTATAACCCACTTAAATTCTACACTTTTTGGATGGACATTAATTCTTTTTAGCCCACGTTGGGCAAGTTGTTCATCTGTATAATTAGACTCATGCTGCATTCTTGCAGTTAGAGCTACCATACCAAGATTATGAGCATTCATAATAGCATTAATATCACCTGTGAGACCTAAAGAAAACTTTGCAAGAGGAATTAACTGTGCAAGTCCTCCCCCAGCAGCACTTCCCTTTATATTAAAGGTGGGTCCTCCTGAAGGCTGACGAAGTGCTCCTAATACTCTTTTACCCCTTTTTCCTAAACCCTCTATCAGTCCTACTGCAGATGTACTTTTGCCTTCTCCAAGTGGTGTTGGAGTAATAGCAGTAACATCTATATACTTACCATTTGGGCGATCCTTAAGCCTATTTAAAACCTTTGTGTAATCTATCTTTGCTACATAATGTCCATAAGGAAGAAGCTCTTCTTTTTCAAGGCCTAGCTCCTCCCCCAATTGATATACAGTTTTCATGTGTTCTTCAGCAGCCTCTGCAATCTGCCAATCCTTCATTTTGGTTGGGTCAAGTTTCATTTGATTAACCTCCCTTTCCCTGAGCTAACAAATTATTGTCTAGTTATCTTCTAAAATTAGAAGACTTCTATTAAACTAGGTATTTAAAAAGGTTGGCCCTTATATTTAAGGTAACTTGGCTGGGGACAAAGACTGGTTTCTTTTTTAGCTTCATAATTTGAATGAAGCTCCATTCAATATTTGTACATTAGATGTTACAACTTTGTCAATGGGAAATATTATTTAAACCAATTTGAAATAAAGTTTTTTTATAACTTTTTTGGGAACTATTGAGTCTTATTTCTATTATTTAGTGCCAACAGAAACTTTTTAAGTTGTCTTTGGTAATATGATTTATTATATGGATCTATCTTAATTGCCTTTAATTCTACCACTATAGCTTTTTTGTAAAAGCCATTTACATAAAAACATTGAGCTAGAGTATCAAGTATATATCCTTTGGGTTTTAACTTTGTAGCCTTTAGTGCTAATAACAAGGCTTTCTTTTTTTGTAATGGTGTTGAATTATCAGAAGTGGCAAGAAGCCATGCTAAGTTATTCATAATATCTGGGTTAGTTGGAAATAATTTTAAAGCCTTTTCATAAACTTTTTCAGCCTGTTTATATCTGCCAGCTTGTACTAAAAGTTGAGCAAGTGCGATATAAAATTCGGGTTCTTGCTTCCCTTTATTACTTAACTGCTTTAAATACAATTCTACTAAATTAATATTGGCATTAGTACGCCAATTTTTAATCGGTAAAAAATTAGGCAATGAAGAAAGTAAAATACAACATAATAAGAATATAGTAATACTTGTTAATATTTTTTTTGTATGTTTGTGTATTAAATAAATATTATTGCTACATTTAACTAAAAAATCTATTCTTTCTTTTATACTAAAGTGGTGCCAACTTGGTTGTTCCTCTGGAATTCCAGAAAGCCAAGCAACCTTCTTAAGCGCCGAGATCATATGCCAAGGATGTCCTTGAACTCTAAAACAAAACAGGTCTGCCTGACGCTCAAAATTCCTCATAAAATAACCCATTAAATATCTAAAATAAATCAATATCAAAAACATTAGTGGAACCACAGTTAAAAACGAACTCAAAGTCTGGGGAGTATCTTGAATTTTAAGAAGAATATCAATAGAAAATGGTTGAGAAAGAAACCATATCCATAAAGGATCAAAGGCTCTATAAAGTACAAACGCATAGGCTGCTATAAAAAAAAAGTATATCAAAAGATGCTTATAATAGATATGAGCTATTTCGTGAGAGAGAATGGCTTCTATTTCTTCTTGAGTAAAGTTTTCTATAATACACGGAGTAAGTAATATATATCTTGTACAAGGTGCTATCCCTAATACCGCTGCTGTACAAATCCTTCCACCAGCAAATGGCCAGATAAGTATTTCAGAGAAAGATATATTTTGTTTTTTGAAAAAGTCTTCTATCTTCTGTCTAACAATCCCATTAGGAAGTCTTTTACAGCCCCATAACCATTTTACTATAGGAGGTAACAAAAATATTATTAATAATAAAAACAGACTAAATGATATAATTTCTCCTATAGGTTTATTAATAAAAGAGTTCTGCCACGATATAGGCAATAACAAAATAAAATCTAATAATAGAGATATTAATATATAAGGAATAATAGCAGGGAGTATAATACGAAATTCATCTAATACAAACTGCTTTCTAGTACCAATATCTATGTTAAATCTTCTATATTGAGACCAAGATACAATCCAGACAACAATAAGATATAAACAATAGATAGCCAATCCAACTATATCTATAAAAGAACTGAAAATTTTTACAAAATGTAAATGGAATAGGTAGGTTTTTAAATTTAAAACATAGAAATCAATAAACAATAAAAATAAACTAGATATTTCCAATCGTTTTATACGTTTTTGAAGAGAAATTATGTTCTTAGCAGTGGATATAAATATTTTAGAGATGAAAATCCATATTAATAATATAGCTAAGAAATAAATAGCCAATTCTAAAAATGAGAAATTAGGCTTGGGCTGCTCAGGAGCACCAGCAATAACAAGTAATGCTATTATAAGTGTCAGTATTTGAGAATATGGCATAAAGGTAAAATACCAAAGGACTAAGCTAGGTCAACATTAAAATATAAAATATAACTAATATATTAATTTCTTTAATTTTTTTCGATAAAAACACCGAAAAAATAAACAAAATTTTATATAAAAAAACTTTAAGAAACCATGGATATAGTAAGCATTTTTATGAAAATAAAACATATATTACTTCAGTTAACCACTGAAAATATTATTGAAAAATTCAATTTTTTAAATCCCCATGTTTTTATAACTGATTGGCGCTTAATGGCAATATTTATATTTATGGTTATTTTACTCTTATCTCTTAGGATGATAAAAACTCTTACTTTTTTGTTAGGATGTATAACATTATGGATAATTGGATATTATTATCTTCCTCAAATAGAAACAAACATTGAATTAGGTAATATGGTTGTAGTGATTCTTACCTCTATAGTAGTTATAAGTATATGGATATATATCTTTTTTATTAAAGAATGATTTATTAAAAATCGTTATTTTATGTAATATATAATGTACCTTTTAAAAAATTTTAACCATAACCCCTATTAGTTTATTCCTACCTCAAAAATTTCAGAAGTTAATTATATTCTTAAATATTTTTTATCGAACACAAGAAGTTTCCTTTTTGTATTACATTACATTTCTGTAATAAATTTATTTTTAATAATACATTAATGTAAAAAACTAAAAAATAATAAATTTGTTTTTTAAAATATTTTGTTAGTATCTATTGAATTAAATGTTATTTTTTTGGAAATATGAAGTAATTGGCATAATACTTGAGAGACAAAAAAGAAACTAACTGAGAGGAGGTGAACCTAAATGAGAAAAATCGAAGCGGTAATAAAACCGTTTAAGCTTGATGATGTCAAGCAGGCACTGGTAGAAGCTGGTATTCAAGGAATGACTATTACAGAAGTACGGGGTTTCGGTAGACAAAAAGGACACACAGAAGTCTACCGCGGTACAGAATACCATATTGAGTTTCTACCTAAAATTAAAATAGAGGTCGTAGTTACAGAAGAAATGGCCTCTAAATGTATAGAAACAATAAAAAATGCAGCTTATACAGGCAAAATCGGTGATGGTAAAATTTTTAGTTTACCTGTTGAAGAAACTGTCAGAATAAGAACCGGAGAAAAAGGCAAAGATGCTGTATAAAAAACTTTAAGGGGAGGTGAAACAAAAATGTCAAAGAAAAAAAAGTGGCTGTTGATGTCAACAACTGCGATAGCAATAAGTTTAATTGCTTTAAACGCTTATGCAGGAGACCCCACTGGTGCAATAAGTCTTAAAAAAGACCCGGGAGCCCCAGTCGACTATGTATGGGTACTTCTGTGTGCATTTTTAGTATTTATTATGCAGCTTGGTTTTGCATATGTAGAATCAGGTTTTTGCAGAGCTAAAAATGCTGTAAACCTAATGATGAAAAACCTAATGGACTTTGTGATGGGCTCTTTAGCCTTCTGGGCTATAGGATATGCCCTTATGATGGGGACAGATTCCCATGGACTCTTTGGAACTACAGGTTGGTTTTTACATGGTAATGCCTATGACGTTCATACTTATCTTATTTGGATGTTTGAGGTTGTTTTCGCAGCCACTGCCGCTACAATTGTCTCTGGAGGTGTTGCCGAAAGAATAAAATTCTCCGTTTATTTATTTTATAGTGTTATAGTTTCTGCTGTTATCTATCCTATATATGGACATTGGGTTTGGGGTGGCGGTTGGCTCTCTAAACTACCCTATGGTATAGGTGCTGTTGACTTTGCAGGAAGTGGTGTTGTCCATGCAATTGGAGGAACTATTGCACTGGTAGGTGCCATGATGCTTGGACCAAGAATTGGTAGATATGATAAAGATGGTAAACCTAAGCCAATACTTGGTCACAATATCCCTATGGCGGCACTTGGTGTATTTATACTTTGGTTTGGTTGGTTTGGATTTAACCCTGGCTCTACTTTATCTGCACATGAACTAAGGATATCTGTCATAGCTGTAAATACTAACCTTGCTGCTGCTGCAGGTGGATTATCAGCTCTACTTTTTATGTATGCGAAACATGGAAAATGGGATATTGGAATGACCTTAAATGGCGTACTTGCAGGGCTTGTGGCAATTACTGCTCCTTGTGCATGGGTTGAAGCATGGGCTGCAGTCGTTATAGGACTTATTGCCGGAGTATTAGTCTGCTTAGGTGTTATGCTCCTTGATAAGCTTCATATTGATGACCCTGTTGGAGCATTTCCTGTTCACGGTATTAACGGACTTTGGGGACTTATAAGTGTAGGATTGTTTGCAGATGGTACTTATGGTAATTATACTACAGCAATGCCTCATGTAATCGGTCTATTTTACGGTGGTGGGGTAGGACAATTAATAGCTCAAGTTATTTCTGCTGTAGTATGCTTTGTTTGGGCATTTGTATGTGCTTGGATCACCTTCTCAATAGCAAAAGTAATATTTAATGGTATAAGAATCAGTCCAGAGGAAGAAATAGAAGGAGTAGATATAATAGAACATGGAACCCCCGCTTATCCAGATTTTCAGATATACAAACACTAAGCCGGTGCCTTTCCTATCTGCCATGCCAACTGTCCTGCTTCCCATAATCTAAGGGTGCTTTAAACTAACTACACCGGCAAAGGCGAAGCCAAAAGGCTTCGCCTTTTTTGTTGTTGGTTCTTTAGAAATCTTATGTTAATTTTAAAAATATAATTTACTAAATAAAGTTTATAGTTATGAGTAAAGAACATAATATCAAACTAGGGCAAAAAGCAGAGACAATTGCAGCTGCTTTTTTAAAAGAAAAAAAAATAAAAATATTAAATCAAAATTATAGAACTCCTGTAGGGGAAATAGACATTATAGCAAAAGAAAAAGATACTATTATCTTTATAGAGGTAAAAGCAAGAACTTCTGTATATTATGGTCTGCCCCAAGAAGCTGTAACACATAGAAAACAAAAACAAATTATTAAAACAGCAATATGGTACTTAAATGAAAAACAATTACATAATCAATTTAAATTGCGTTTCGATGTTATATCAATATTACTAAACAATAGACAAATTAAAATAGAACATATAAAAAATGCATTTCAAGCTGAACTAGACTAATTAATGTGAGTAAAGGAGCTTAACATGAGTAGAATACAACAAGAAATAATAGAGCTAAAAAATATGCTTCTTCAAATGTCATCTCTTACTGAAGAAGCAGTTAGAAGCGCTGTACAAGCATGGCAAAGATATGATCATGAACTTGCCAAAAGAGTAATAGATAACGATGAAGAAATTGATAAGCTAGATTTAGAAGTTGACAACTTAGTAATAAAAACCCTAGCTCTTCAACAACCTATGGCAAGGGATTTGAGATTTCTGACAGCAGCACAACAAATTTCTGCACAACTTGAACGTGTAGGAGACCATTCAGTAAATATTGCAAAACAAGTACATAGCCTTATGGAAGGAGATGAAATAAGAAGTTGCCCTGCGCCAGGATTAAATGAAATGGCTGGAATTGCGATTCAAATGCTCGCAGATAGTATTAATTCATTTGTTTACGAAGATCCTAATCTTGCCAAAGAAGTAATAAATAGGGATTCTGAAGTGGATGGACTTTACAGTGAAGTAGTTCAAGCAGAAATAGAATCGATGAGTCGCGACAGATCTTCTGTAAAATGTGGAGTATATCATATAATCCTTGCATTAAATGTTGAACGTATTGCAGACCTTGCTACTAATATTGCCGAAGAAGTTATATTTTTAGTAGAAGGTAGGGTTGTAAAACATACAGGTATTAAAACTACAAAAGAAGAGAAATGTGAAATACCAACTACCACACATAGACCAGATCCTTTAGAAAGCCTTGAAAATCATGCTAAAACTGTACATGAGTGTCTTGCAACTGCTGCTAAAGCAATAAAAACATATATAGACAGAGAACATATAAATTTTGTTGAACTTTTTGATCAAGTAAGTGATCTTGAACATAAAGCAGATATGATCAAAAGAAATGTAAGAGCTCATTTGCCAAAAGGGATAATAATGCCAATAGATAAATTTGAACTCTTCTTTTATTTAAATGAACAAGATGCAATTGCAGGTACTGCAGAAACAATGCTTGAATGGCTTACTTATAAGCATCCAGAAATAAGTCCAAAAATAAAAGAAGGAATTTATAATCTTATGGAGAAATGTCTTGAAACATCTAAAAATTTACCACAATTATTACATGCGGCTAATATATATTTTAAAAGCGGAGACGAAGATGTCAGAAATCATGTAAAAGATGGTATTAGGGCTATAAGAGAAAAAGAACACGATGCAGATGTACTAGAACATGAACTAAAAAGAAATCTTTTTAATGATGACAGCTTAGATCCTGTATCTCTTTTATATTTACTGCGCTTAGTAGACCTAATAGGCTCCTCTGCAGATCATGCAGAAAACGCAGTTGATATATTACGTTCTATGATAGCTCGCTAAAAACTATCAAAGGGGGAATTTTTCCCCCTTTTTTCATCTCTTTTTATTCACATGGGGACTTTTTATCTGCCATAACATCTAATAACATATATCCAATTCTAACCTGTGTTAAAAGAGTAAGTTTACCATTTTCTGCTAAAGATTGAGCCTTTTTACGAACTAATTCTTTTTCTTCATCA
>JAMONC010000013.1 GCA_027066725.1 Desulfobacterales bacterium | reverse complement strand
GTTACTCTATCTCCTGGAAGTATTCTAATATAATGCATCCTCATCTTCCCAGAAATATGAGCTAACACCTTATGTCCATTATCTAATTCCACTCTAAACATTGCATTTGGAAGGGTCTCTAAAACCTTACCTTCTACCTGAATTGCATCTCCCTTTGCCATTAGCCCTCCAAAAAATATTTAAGGGGTTACCCTATTAAACCTTACTTAAAATCTCAGCTTCCCCCTTAGTAATCAAGATTGTATGTTCAAAATGGGCAGAAAGCGATCCATCAACTGTAACAGCAGTCCAACCATCTGCCAAGACCCTTACCTCACTTGTACCTTCATTTACCATAGGTTCTATTGCAATACACATCCCAGGCTTCAAAAGTGGTCCCCGCCCAGGTTTCCCATAATTTGGAACCTCTGGAGGCTCATGTAAGTTACGACCAATACCATGGCCAACAAATTTTTTTACAACAAAATAACCCCTTGATTCAACAAAATTCTGTATTGCAAAGGAAATATCCTGCACTCTATTTCCTGCTCTTGCCTTTGATATTCCTTCATATAAAGACTTTTCTGTAATTTCTAATAAGTCTTGCACTCGTTTACTTGGTTTACCTACACACACAGAAATTGCAGCATCACCATAATAATCCTCATAAATAGAACCCAAATCTAAACTCACTAAATCCCCCTCAGCCAAAAGCCTATGAGAAGAGGGGATTCCATGCACCACTTCAGAATTTACAGAAACACAAAGTGATGCAGGATATCCATGATATCCTAAAAATGCAGGTCTTGCACCACGTTTTTCTATTTCTTCTCTAGCTATATTATCTAAATCCTTTGTGCTCATACCAGCACAAATTACTTCTTTTAAGACTAACAACACTTCTGCAACAATTCTATTAGCAATCCGCATGCGCTCTACTTCCCATTCGCTTTTAATCGGAATCTTCTTTATGAATTTTCGTTTTTTTAAAAGTCTACTATGCATGCGGATACAATAAAATAAATGTTAGCGCCTACCCCTAAGACGGCCAGCTCTCATAAATCCTTCATAATTTCTCGTAATTAAGTGGCTCTCGAGCTGTCCCATAGTATCCATTGCAACTCCTACAACGATCAAAAGGGCAGTGCCGCCAAAATAAAATGGCACGTTAAATTTAGTGATTAAAATGCTTGGAAGCACACACACTGCTGCTACATATATTGCACCAATTAATATAATTCTTGAAAGCACCTTATCAATGTATTCTGCTGTCCGTCTACCGGGTCTAATCCCTGGTATATAACCTCCATATTTTTTAAGATTTTCTGCCATATCAACAGGATTATAGGTTATAGCTGTATAAAAATAACAGAAAAATATAATTAAAACTACATATATTATTTCATAACTTAAACTACCCGGCATAAGAGCCCTTGCAATCTTTTGCATCCACGGTATCTGAACAAAATTAGCTATTGTAGCAGGAAACATTATCAAAGAAGACGCAAAAATTGGGGGAATAACGCCTGCTGTATTCACCTTTAAAGGTAAATGCGTGCTTTGCCCCCCATATACCCTTCTCCCAACTACACGCCTTGCATAGTGAATTGGAATACGTCTATGCGCACGCTCCATAAAACAAATAAATGCTACAACGGCTATCATCAATACCAATAACAATATCAAAAATGCTATATGAATTTCACCTGTTTCAACCAAACTAAATGTATTATAGATAGCTGAAGGCATCCTTGCTACAATGCCTGCAAAAATTATAAGGGAAATGCCGTTTCCTACACCACGTTCAGTAATTTGCTCTCCTACCCACATTAGAAATACAGAACCTGTCATAAGGGTAAGGGCTGTAAAAAGCCTAAAAGCCCATCCAGGATGAGCTACAACAGGTACTCCTGTTGGAGCTGTCATCTGCTCAAGCCCAAAGGCAATACCAAAACCCTGAATAAGACTCAATATAACTGTCCCATAACGGGTATATTGGCTTATCTTTTTTCTTCCTTCTTCACCTTCCTTTTTAAGTTGTTCAAGATAAGGTACTGCAACAGTTAAAAGCTCTAAAATAATAGCAGCACTAATATAGGGCATTACACCCAAAGCAAGTACAGACATTCGTTGAAGGGCACCACCAGAAAACATATTAAACATTCCAAAAAGAGTACCCCTCGTACGCTCAAAAAATGCTGCCAATGCACTTACATTAATACCTGGAGTCGGTATTTGAACTCCAAGCCTATATACTGCAAGCATAAACAGGGTAAAACCTACCCTGCGTCTTAATTCTGGAATCTTAGCTAGGCCTTCCCAACTACCACTATTCACTTTTTAGGCCCCTTTCGGAGAAAGTATCTCTACCTTTCCCCCTGCAGATTCTATCTTCTCTTGCGCACTTTTGCTTATAGCGTGAGCCTTGACAGTTATTGCAGTAGAGATTTCACCATCACCAAGTATCTTTAAAAGATTTAATTTCTTAGGAACACGACCTTTCTTCTTAGCAATCTCTATATCTACAACTCCACCTTCTGCAATCTTATCAAGATCTTTGACGTTTAATATACCATATTCCTTACGAAAAGGATTTTTAAAGCCTCTTTTAGGAAGTCTCCTAAAAAGAGGCATCTGTCCACCTTCAAATCCTGGCCTTACTCCACCACCTGAACGTGAATTTTGTCCTTTTTGACCACGACATGCAGTTTTCCCATGTCCAGAGCCTTCGCCTCTTCCAACTCTCTTTCTTTTATGCTTTGAACCCTCAAAGGGATACAGACTATCTAGTCTGATCATATCTCAACACCTCTCAATATAAAACTAAGCAGCCACAATTTCCTCAGGCTTCTTACCTCTACGACGTGCAACCATATTAACATCCTCTAACTCTTTTAGCCCCTCAAAGGTCGCACGAACTACATTATGAGGATTGTTGGAACCTAGACATTTTGTCAAAATATCTTGGATTCCTGCAGCTTCCATTATTGCTCTTACAATCGCCCCTGCGATAACTCCTGTACCAGGAGATGCCGGTTTTAAAAGAACTCTTCCAGCCCCAAAATGACCAATAACCTCATGTGGTATAGTACGGCCCACGAGAGGAATCTCTATCATGTTTTTCCTAGCACGTTCACTTGCTTTGCGAAGTGCCTCTGGGACCTCTTTAGCCTTACCATGGCCAAAACCTACACGGCCATTTCCATCACCAACTATAGCAAGGGCTGTAAAACTAAAACGCCTACCACCTTTTACTACCTTTGCAACACGATTTATATAAACGATCTTTTCAATTAATTCTTGCTGATCATTCTGTTTTTCAAGCAAGGTCATCTCCTTTTCCCTCTTATACTAAAAGTCTAATCCTGCTTCTCTTGCACCTTCTGCCAAGGCCTTTACTCTTCCATGATACATATATCCACCACGATCAAAAGCAACCTTCTTTATCCCTTTTGAAAGAGCCTTTTGTGCTACAAGCTTACCTACTTCTGTAGCAACAGCCTTTTTACCAGAAAGATTTGCTCTCATCTGTTTTATCTCAGGACTTAGTGAAGAAGCAGCAACTAATGTATGTCCTTTTGTATCATCTATTATTTGAGCATATATGTGCTTTGCGCTTCTAAAAACAGCAAGCCTTGGCCGTTCACTTGTACCACTTAAACGTTTTCTTATGCGCATTTTGCGCCGTCTTCTTGCAATTACCTTTGGATTTGTCTTGCCCATGGCCTTCCTCTATCAAAAAACCGTTTATAGTAATTTAATCCTATTTCTTGGCAGCGGCCTTACCAGCCTTTCTTATAATCTCTTCATCAGCATAACGAATACCTTTACCTTTATATGGTTCAGGTGGTCTAAGCGCCCTTATTCTTGCAGCAGTAAGGCCCAAAAGCTCTTTATCAATACCTTCTAATGTAATCTTTATATCTTTTTGACGCTCAACTTTAGCACTAATACCCTTTGGAAGAGGGAATTCAATTGGATGAGAATAACCAATGCTGAGCTTAAGTGTATTACCTTGAGCATCTACTTTATAGCCAATCCCAACCACCAAAAGCTCTCTCTTAAATCCCTCACTAACTCCAACAACCATGTTATTTAAAAGTGAACGGGTTAAGCCATGAATAGCTCTGCAATATCTGGAGTCATCTTTTCTTTTAACAATAAGATTATCACCATCTATCTCAACACTTGCCAAAGGATGGATTGTACGGCTTAATTCACCCTTTGGGCCTTTTACCGTAATATTTTGTCCGTTTATCTTTACTGTCACCCCTTTAGGAATGGGTATTGGTTTCTTTCCTATTCTTGACATTGATCCACTCCTACCAAACTGCACAAATCAATTCGCCACCAACCTTTAATTTGCGCGCTTGGGCATCTGTTAATACACCTTTGGATGTAGAAATAATAGCTATTCCTAAACCATTACGGATCTTTGGAATATCTTCATACCCTGCATATATACGTCTTCCAGGCTTACTAAGCCTTTCTATTCCTCTTAATGAAGGCTGACCTTGATAATATT
>JAMONC010000012.1 GCA_027066725.1 Desulfobacterales bacterium | reverse complement strand
ACCTTAAACGTTTTGCTTCAGGGTAAAATATCTTTTTATTCATTGTTAGTATCTCTATTATCTTTTGTATAGTCTAATTTTATCCAATTCTATTAGCTGACTTCTATGCCATAAATCAGTCTTTTACATATACAATATTGAGTTATGTCTTTTTACAGTAGAGTTAGCTAATTGTAAATCCTCTGCAATTTTATGTTTATATAAAAATAGATATCATATACCTTTTAAAGGACAACTAGTACAAAGAGGCCTCTTTTTTTTGCAGAAATATTTCCCTAAAGAGACTAAAAGGGCATGATATTCGTTAAACAATTCTATATCTGGAGGCAGATAATCCATAAAAAGATATCTAATATCTTCATAACTAGAGTCTTCATCTATAATATTGTGCCTAATCAAAATTCTTTTAGTATAAGCATCTACTACAAAGGTGGGAAGGCCACCTGCATAAAGAAGTATGCTATCTGCTGTTTCAGGACCTATACCCTTAATATCTAAAAGTTTTCTTCTGGCATCATCTAATCCTAAAGAAAATAGTTTATCTAAATTACTTTCAAAATCCTCAAATATAACAGATATAAAACTCTTAAGTCTTTTAGCCTTTATATTAAAGTATCCAGCAGGTCTAATAATATCTGCCAAATAGGCTTGATCAATATTATAGAGGGCATCTATAGTTAATAAATTTCTTTTTTTTAAATTTTCTATAGCCCTAGCAACATTTTTCCAAGAGGTGTTTTGAGTAAGGATTGCTCCTATACAAACCTCAAGTCTTGTGTCTCCGGGCCACCAATTTTGAGGACCAAAATGGTCATAAAGCTTTTTAAATATATTAACTAATAGTTCACCAATTGATCCTTTAGAATTCTCTAACAGCTCTTTTATGTCAAAATTTCTAGTTACCTTTGGAGGACTTACCAACTTTGTTACGAATCTCCTTTGCCTTTTCGCCTTTTTGCTAATATCTTTCTCCACTTATCAAGTCTTATCTTAATAGTATTTTCATACCCCCTTGTGGTTGGCTCATAATATCGTCTAGATACTAACTTATCAGGCATATACTGCTGAGGTACAAGAGCATCTTGATATTTATGAGGATACTTATATCCCTTAGAATACCCTAGCTCCTTCATCAATCTAGTTGGTGCATTTAAAATGTGTTTAGGCACCTCTAATGTGCCAAATCTCTCTACATCTTCCATTGCCATAGAAAACGCTTTATAAATAGCATTACTTTTAGGTGCGGTTGCTAAATATATTGCTGCTTGGGCAAGGGCTAACTCTCCTTCAGGAGAACCTAAAAAGTTAAATGCATCAAGTGCATTAAGTGCAACGGTTAAGGCAGTTGGATCAGCATTACCTATATCTTCTGAGGCAAACCGTACCATACGTCTTGCAATATATTTTGGATCTTCACCAGCATGAAGCATCCTTGAAAGCCAATAAAGAGCCGCATCAGGATCACTTCCTCTTAAGCTTTTATGAAATGCTGAAATAAGTCCAAAATGTTCATCTCCAGATTTATCATATCTAGGGAGCTTCTTACCGGCTGCTTCAACGATCGTCTGTATATCTACAATAATTTTACCCCCATCACTCAAACCTAGAGCTATAGAGGTCTCAAGAAGATTTAAAAGTCTTCTTGCATCACCATCACTAATAGATATAAGCATCTCTTCAGCTTCAGAAGAAATAGATATATCATAGGCACCAAGACCTCTTTCTTTATCAGATAGTGCCCTTTTTAAAATCTCCAATAACTCATCTTTGTTGAGAGGTCTTAAAGTTAAGAGCTTACATCTAGAAAGAAGTGGTGAAATGATCTCAAAAGATGGATTTTCTGTGGTTGCTCCAATTAACGTTATAAGTCCTGATTCTACATGAGGTAAGAAGGCATCCTGTTGTGCTTTATTAAATCTATGTATTTCATCAACAAAAAGTACAGTTTTTATATGAGAATCTTTTTGGACAAGTTTTGCTTCATCTATAACATTTCTTAGTTCTTTCACTCCAGATAAGACTGCAGAAATAGAAATAAATCTTGCATCTATTGCTTGAGCTAAAATCCTTGCAAGCGTTGTTTTACCACAGCCAGGAGGTCCCCAAAATATAATAGAAGGCAGTATACCTTTATCTAAAAAAGAGGTTAAAATCTTTCCTTTACCAAGTAGATGTCTTTGTCCAATAAATTCTTCAATACGCCTAGGGCGCATCCTTTCAGCAAGCGGCTTTATATCACTGTTGTACATTATTCACTTGTTATTTATTTCCTTCATTGGAAAATAATTTTACAAAGCAATATATACAAAGAATAATAACAATTCCCCATGAACATCCCATAAATATAAGCGCACTTGTATTCATTAGTTACCCTCTCCTTCTTTTAGAACTAAGATGTATAAGTATACAGAAAAATACAAGTATTCCAATCAACATAGCCCTAGTTACCCACACATACCAATTTGCATTAGCTAGGTAACCAGGAAGAACATCTACTATCCACCAACTAAGTATTATTGCCAAAAACAAAGGTGTCATATATTTGATAATTGGATAAAATATACGAGGTACCTTTACTATAGCGCCACGGT
>JAMONC010000011.1 GCA_027066725.1 Desulfobacterales bacterium | reverse complement strand
GTTTATCTCTTCCCATGCCCTTTCAGAACCATAACCCCAGAAAAATACTAAAACCTCAATAAGTGCAAATACCACAACAAAAAGTGTACCCGCCCAAAAATCCATCTCATCTAAAGATTTTGCTAGGAATATAGGGAATTGAGCAATAATAAACATTAAAAGTACAGTAAATAGGACAGCTTTATTTCTAGTAATTCCAAATTCATCTTCTAAAAATGCCACAACTGGCTGTGCAATAGCTACAGATGAGGTAAGTCCTGCAAAAAACAGGAGTACAAACCAAAAGAATCCAAAAAATCTACCAAAAGGAATACTTGTAAATATTGCAGGAAGGCTTACAAAAGCGAGATTAAATGCCCCTGAAGAAGCAATTTTTTGTGCTGCAATTACCCCAAAAAATGCAACTGCAGCAGGAATTGCAATAGAGCCTCCAAGTATTACCTCTGCAAGCTCATTTAAAGCAGATGCAGAAAGTCCTGATATAACAAGATCATCATTTTCTTTTAGGTATGAAGCATATGTAATAATTGCCCCAAAACCAAGGCTTAACGTGAAAAATACTTGACCGGCTGCTGCAAGCCATACCTTTGGATTTTTAAGTAATGCCCATTTTGGGGTCCATAAGAAATTAAGCCCTTCGATAGCACTACCATTTGGAGTCTTAAGAGTAAGAACCCTAATCATAAGTATAAAAGCTAAAATAAAAAGTGTAGGCATTGCAACTTTGGCAAGTTTTTCAATCCCTCCAGATATCCCTTTTGCCAGAATCCATATATTTAAACCTATAGTTACCAAAAAAATTATGTAAGCAGTTAAAGATGGATGATAAAATGCTCCACTACCCATACCAGTGTAAGAGATAAGAAGGTCTTTAAATGGCTTTAGGTATGCAGAAGAATTTGCCCCTGCTACACCTTGAGGGAGGTGAGGTAGAAGTCCAAAAAGTGAATATATAGCATAGCCAAGCGTCCAAGATTCTATATAAACATAATAACAGACAACTACAAATGGGACAAAAAGACCAAGAACTCCCAAATACTTAGATATCCTTTGAGGCCACAAAAGCCTAAATATCCCTGGTGTTGTACCATGCCCTCTAATACCACCGAAACGTCCTATTGCCCATTCAACCCACATAAGGGGAATTGCTATCAAGATCATAGAAAGCATATATGGTATCATAAATACGCCGCCACCATTTTGGGCAGCTTGAGTAGGAAATCGTAAAAAGTTCCCTAATCCAACAGCATTTCCAGCCATTGCTAGTATTAAACCAATCTTTGAAGCCCAACGTTCCCTTAATTGTTTGGCCATTTTATCTATCCTCTTTTTCCAAAAATTTAAAAAATTTTTACTATTTTTTAAATCTTATTAGTTTTAAATAAGCTATTCTTTTTTCATAAAATCACAAAAGTGTCAAGTAAAGAGATAAAAACTTTATTCTATTATTGAAAGAAAAATTTTTATAAAACCAGCTTTAACTATATATAAATTACTTGAATTTCCACAACTATTACATGAAAATGAATTACAAGTGCTTGAATAAGGATAAAGAGGTATAATTTTAACTACTATGGTAACAAAAAAACAAAGCCCTTTTAAAAATAAAAATTTTACAGAAAGACTAGAAGGCAATTATCTTTTAATCATATCACTGATTATCTTTGTTGTTTTTTCTATAATCAGTCCTAAAAAAATACCAAACTATCCTCTATACATAGACTGGCAGACAATCATTACATTAACTGCCTTGGCATTTGTAACAACAGGATTAAAAAAAAGTGGCTTCTTTCATAATCTATCATTAATGATAGTAACAAGATTTAAAAAGGAAAAAATCCTTTCTCTATTTATGATCCTTATTTCTGCTACAATGGCAATGTTTCTAACAAATGACATCGCCCTTTTTATAATTGTAC
>JAMONC010000010.1 GCA_027066725.1 Desulfobacterales bacterium | reverse complement strand
GGGCCAATTAAATTCATTCGCCCTTTTAACAAATCTGTCTTGGATCTGTTGCAGTTCATGTTTATCTTTTGGGAAAATAAGTTCACTTGCTGGTAGCAATTCTGCATCTTCTATAGAAAATTTTGAAATTTGACTTCTTGCATCAAAAATCTTGATCTCCTCAATAAAATCTCCAAAAAGATCTAGACGTAAAGGATCAGAATAAATAGGTGGAAATAAATCAAGAATAGATCCTCTAAAAGAAAATTCGGCTCTATTTTGTACAAGTTGTGTCCTTTCATAACCAGTTCTTGTAAGCCAAGATAAAAATCCATCTATGTCAAGTTCTTCTGAACGAACAACATAGTTAACTTCAGATAACAAACTAGAAGAAGGAGGCAATTTCTGCATTATTGCTCCAATCCAAGTAACTATAATAAAGGGCTTATTTGAGGTAGAAAGTTTATAAAGTGTTTCTATCCTTTTAGCTAAAACTTCAGAAGATATAACTACTGGTTCAAAAGGAAACGCATTTAAAGAAGGGAAAAATAAGATCTCTTCCTTACCTAAAAAACACCTTAAAGAATAAAAACTTTCAAGAGCTGCTGAGCTACTTTCAGATATCCAGAATATATGTTGTTTTTCTTCTTTTAATAGATTTGATAAAAACCAAGCCTTTGAAGCACCTAATAATCCATCTAATACCACTCTTTTATCTTTTTTTAAAATCTCTAGGGTTCTTATAACAATTTCTTTTATTTTCATAACAAGCAATAAAATGGAATTAATAATAAAAAAATTAATAATAATGAAAGGGCGTTGAAGTATAAAACTGTATGATATTTTTTTCTAGAGTAAATGGAATTATTTTTTCTCTGAAGCGATTGTAGGCCAATTCTTCCATATATTTTGGACAACAACTTTTACTACATCAAAAGGGGCTACTCCGGAGTCCTCTAAACATTTACAAAAATCATCAAAAATCACAGGGAAATCTTCATTCCTATCTTTAGAAGGCATAGGGGCAAGTATAAGATCTTGATTTATAAATTTATAATTAGATGAAAAATAAGTCGAAAAATATTCAATAACATTTGGAGGAACAATATCTACATTGAACATGTCTTTATATATACTTGATAATAAAAATTGTGTAACTTCCATACACTGTCTTTGAGCCTCTTCTTCTGGAAGCTCTAAAATTAGATATCTTTCTAATAAATGAAGTTCAAGATATATAGTAGCCAAGTATAATTTATTTATTTCTTCTTTTGACCAATCTCTTAAATTTTTTACAGACGAGATAGCCTCCTTGGCTATTGATTTAAGTTCTTGAGCCACCTCGTGTATATTATATGAATTTAGTATTAATACTTTATTAGATCTTGACTCTGACACTTTTAATAAAATAAACCTTTTCTATTAAAGTTAAGCAATTTAAGATACCGCCTTTTCGAATATAAAATTTTATTAATTTTTATGTTATATGTAAATTAAAAAATTTTATTTTTGTTTTAATCCCCTATTCAAAAGTTATTTTAAATTTATTATTTAAAATTAAAAATGCGGAACTGATTATAAGTCTAACATATAAAGTAATTGTAAAAATTTTTTTATTTGTGTTAAATAATCTTTTATCTTATCCGATAAAAGACTAAATTGGTTATGGTATTTTGGTGGGTTTTAGGATCGTCTAATAGCTACAGGGGGGAATTAGATTGAATTTAGCCCAAAGTTTAACTTCTACATTAGAAAATGTGGAACCCTATATCAAAATATTACTTCTTGAAGATCAACCTAAAACTGTCTCACTTTTTGAAGAATTATTAAGTACAGAATTAGATATAGAATTAATTCATCTCTATGATCCTTCAAAACTATTTAGTGAAATATTAAGAATAAATCCTACAGTAATACTAATACACCTTGCAATCCCTGGGGTTGATATACCTGAGTTGATAAGAAAAATTAAAGGAGCACCTATTACTTATAATATACCAATTATAGTATTTTGTGAAGAAAATGACCCTGCACTACGTCTAGAAGCATTCTACGCTGGAGCTATAGACTATATTTCTCATAAGCCTGAAAAAGTTGAACTAGTATCAAAGCTAAGATATCATGCTCTACAATACTTAAGGCAGTCTCAAGCCATTGCAGAGTTACAACAATTACGTCAGAAACAAGCAAAGCTAAAACGCATTACATTGGCTTTAAAAGAACTGTCTTATCTAGATCCATTAACAAATATATATAATAGAAGACGTTTTGATGAAGTATTGCGAATTGAATGGAGAAGACAATGTAGAACCAAAAGAAACCTCTCTCTTATAATGTTAGACATTGACCTTTTTAAGTCTTATAATGATATATATGGACATCAAGCAGGGGATAAATGTATTATTACAGTAGCACAAGCTATAAAAAAGTCTACTAAAAGAGCAGGAGATCTTGTTGCGAGATACGGCGGTGAAGAATTTGTTGTACTTTTACCTGATACTACCATAACAGGTGCATTTGTAGTTGCAGAAAGAATTAGAAATAAAATAAAATCTTTAAATATAAAACATAAGGGTAACAATAAAGGCATAGTCACTATAAGTGGAGGGGTTGCAACAATTGTTCCTAAAAAGTATACAGAACCTGAAGAATTAATATTTATAGCTGATAAAGCACTATATTATGCCAAACAAAATGGTAGAGATCAAATTTGTAAAGTTAATATCTATAAGGACTTGACAAGTTTAAAAAGATGAATATAGTGTTGCGGATTCAATTTAGGGCCCATAGCTCAGTTGGCAGAGCCACCGGCTCATAACCGGAAGGTCCCAGGTTCGAATCCTGGTGGGCCCATTAACTAGGCTTATGATAGCTAAACTAATAGATTTATATAACATCATATCCCCAAAAGGGATTATAAAGAATAAGGGATTTTAAACCTTAAGGTGCAACTTAAAGAGTTGCACCTTTTTTAATCTTAAAATTTATATACTCTTCTTTAAGAGGACAGGAGCACATAAGTGAGTGCCACTGTTGGGGACTTTTTAGAAATTTTTGATAAATGGGCTAAATTTGATCTCGCTGAATCTTGGGATAATTCTGGACTACAAATAGGAGACAAAAGTCATGTAGTACAAAAGGTGCTTGTGGCACTAGATCCTTCTATCAATACTATAGAAAAAGCTAGAAGTCTCAGAGCTGATCTCATAATTACTCATCATCCACTTATATTTGATCCTATTAAATCGCTTGAATTTTCTCAGGCGCTCTCTAAACGTATTGCCCTTCTACTAGAATATAAAATTAACCTTATAAGTCTTCATACTAATCTAGATGCTGCCATTGATGGTGTAAATGATGTTTTGGCAGAAAAATTAGATATAAAAAATACTGTAGCTCTAGTATCAAAGGAAAAAGCACCTTACGGAACAGGACTTGGCAGAATTGGCTTTTTAGAAAGGGACTGGGAATTAGAGGAATATTGCGAATTTGTGGCTCAATCTCTAAACTGTTTCTGTCTTAAGGTACAGGGAGATTTTAGATCTAAAATCAGAAAAGTAGCTATATGTTCTGGTGCAGGTTCTTCCTTATGGCCTAATGCCCTTGAAGCAGGTGTAGATTTATATATCACAGGAGAGATAAAACATAGTGTGTTTCTAGAGGCTCAAGATACTGGTATTTGTCTTATTGATGCAGGACACTTTCATACAGAATGGCCAATTGTTCCAAAGATAGCTCAATTTTTAATAAATAAGGCCAGAGAATTAGGATGGGATTTAAAAGTAGATGCCTTTAAAGAGGAACCAATCCCTTTTAGAGGCTTTTTGCCTTCTAACTGGGATAAGATACAAGTTGGAAATTATATAAATAACTCCAAAGAAAAAATCTTAAAAAGGAGTCGGCATTGAGGCAAGATCTTAGTTTATTAGTAGAATTACAAAAGATTGATTTGGATATTAAGAAGCTTGAGGAGGAAAAAGCAAAAAGTCCTAACAGACTTATGGCCCTAAAAGAAAGAAAGACAGAACTTGAAGCCAACATTAACGAATTACAAGAAAAGGCTGACGAGCTTGACACCCGGCGTAAAGAAGTAGAAGAAGAGCTTATTGTGGAAAGAGCAAGACTTAGTAAAAGTCAGTCTAGATTAATGATTATAAAAACTGAAAGAGAATACCAAGCCCTTTTAAAGGAAATTGAAGAAATAAAAAAGGCTAATAAGTCCAGAGAAGAAGAAATTGAAAATATAAAAAAAGAACAAGATGGTGTCGAGCTCGAATTGATGGAAGCAAAAGAACGAATCTCTGAAATTGAAAAAGAGATGGCAGTTGAAGAAAAACATTTAGAAAAAGTAACTAAAGAATTAGATAGCCAAATTCAAGAACTAGCTAAAAGCAGAGAATCTATTGCTCAAAAAGTACCTGCCAATTTATTAAAGCGTTATGATTTTTTAAGAGAACACAGAGCAGGGGTTGCCGTTGTTGCAGTTGAAGAAGCAGTATGTACAGGGTGTCATATGAATATTCCTCCTCAATTATTTAATGAACTTTTAAAAGATG
>JAMONC010000009.1 GCA_027066725.1 Desulfobacterales bacterium | reverse complement strand
GCCTTCTACTATATCTTAATAGCTCTTCTAATTCTTTTGATTCATATGGACAAAAGAGTCTAAAAAATACCGTGTTATTGGTAAGAAGTGGGTCTATATCTTTATGTATGAGTCCTATCTTTTCTAGCCTTTTCCATTCAACAGTTCCAGGAATTGGAGAAAACTCTGCAAGAGCAGGCTTAATACCAAGGGATTTTACAAAGTCTACCCCTTTTCTTACCTCTTCTAAATCTTGTCCAGGAAGCCCTACAAGAAGATAGACCCTTATATCTTTTGGCTCTATTCCTACACCAAAAAGATTATCAACAGCTCTTAAAAAATCATCATTAGAGACCTTGCCTCCTGTTTCACTTTGGCGTTTTTTATCAACAGTTTCAAGGCTAAGTCTTATTGTTTTAAAGCCTGTTTCCTTCATAAATTTAGCTACTTCTTTAGTTAAAAATCTAGCATGAAGCCCATTTGGGGTATGAAAATTTAGTTCTAAGTTATTTTTAATAACTTGTTCTAATACAGGTTTTAGCCTTTTTGAAAAACCTACCAATAGGGCATCATCATAAAAGCATATATCTTTTACCCCTTGTTTAGCTAAAAAGTTTATTTCATTAAATACTTCTTGCCAGTTTTTGGGTTTAAATCTTCCAGATACAATTCTAGAGGCACAATATGTACAAGAAAAAGGGCATCCAATGGCTGTTCTTATACTGGCAAAAGGCAGTCCATCATGAAGTCCTAATTCGTACCAAGGTTTAAATTCCTTTTTGGGCTTATAATCAATATCTAAAAAATTACACATTTCTAAAGAAATCTTTTCAATTGGGCCAGAAAATATCTTTTCTGTGGGGAATATTTTATGAGCATGTTCTTGCCAAAGTGTTGTATAGATACCTCCTATCCCTATTTTTATGTCTTTAAAGTTTTCTCTTATGATATCTACTACCCATTTTGTACCATGATACCAATAACTCATAAGTGTGCTGACAAGTACTGCATCAAAGGGATAAGCCTTTTTAAGGCGGGTTAAAAATTCTTCTTTATCTATTCCGTAACGGGCAAAATGCCTTGGAAAACCTTTTAAAATTGAGGGTGTTTCTACAATCTTTCTTGGGAACTTACCTGGTGCTACTCCACATGAAAGGCAATCCAGTATTTCAACATTTATACCCCTTTGCCATAAGAATTCAGCAAGTCTATATAATCCAAGGGGCCTTATCCATAGATTATAAGCAGCAAAATCAGATATCCACGGTTGAATTAAAAGTACTTTATTGACCTTAGTGTTTTTCATGATTAAATAGAATTATCTAAATTATTTAAAGTTTTATTGGTTTTACCAATAATTATAATTTGTGTTGCAAATTTATAAAAAATCCATACCTTATCTAAGGAGATGATTATGCATAAAATAGACTGTAGCGGACTTGCTTGTCCAAAACCTGTACTTAAAGCAAAAGATTTCATAGAAAACAATCCCAATGATTCCTTTCAGCTTATAGTAGATAATAAAGCAGCAAAAGAAAATGTCAGCAGATTTTTAGATTCAAGGGGTTGGGAGATACAAGTTGAAGAAGAAGAAGGTAGATTTATTATAACTGCTTCACCACCAGAGACCTGTCCTGTATGTGAAATTATGTCTGATTCCCTAAAACAAAGTGAGAAGATCTTAGTTATCATACCTACAAATGTTATGGGCAAAGGAGATGATAGACTTGGAAGCTCACTTATGAAGAATTTTATTGCTACCTTAAAGGAGATGGGAGAGGACCTTTGGAGAATAATCTTATTAAATGGTGGTGTAAAGCTTGCAGTAGAAGGCTCTGAGGTCATTGAGGATTTAAAGGCACTTGAAAGGGATAATATAGATATCTTAGTTTGTGGGACATGCTTAGATTTTTATGGGCTTCTTGACAAAAAACAGGTAGGCACAACTACAAATATGTTAGATATTGTTACATCTATGCAGGTGGCAACTAAAGTGATAAGAATCTAACCAAAGACTCATCTCTTAAAAAAAGGAGGTCATCATGAAGATTGGAATCGTAGGAAGTGGTTTTGTGGGTTCTACCGGTGCCTATGCAATGATAATGCAGGGGATAGGAAGGGAGATAATACTTGTGGATAAAAATGTCAAAAGGGCTATGGCAGAGGCAGATGACCTCTTTCATGCAGTTCCTTTTTCAAACCCCCTTACTATACGCTATGGAGACTACCATGACCTTAAAGGATGTAGGGTTGTTGTAATTGCAGCAGGAGTCTCACAAAAACCAGGGGAGACAAGGCTTCAGCTTTTAGGTAGAAATGCGGCAGTTTTTAGGGAAATAATTCCTTCTATTTTAAAATATGCTCCAGATGCAGTATTAGTAATAGCTACAAATCCTGTAGATGTTATGACATATTTAGCAGCTAAATATGCATCTGAGTTTGGAGTGCCTTCTACTAGAGTTATTGGCTCTGGTACAACACTTGATACAGCAAGATTTAGGACCCTTTTAGGGATTCATCTAGGCGTAGATCCTCAACATGTGCATGGTTATGTAGTAGGAGAACATGGAGACTCAGAGGTCCTTACATGGTCTCTTGTAACTGTAGGTGGTATGCCACTTGAGAAATTTTGTAAACTTCAAAATGTTAAAGTAGATAATGAATGCAAAAACTATATTGATGAACGGGTTAGAAAGGCAGCCTATATAATCATTGAAGGTAAAGGTGCAACTTATTACGGCATAGGAAGTGCACTTGCAAGAATAGTAAAGACTATTCTTTATGATCAACGTACCATTCTTACCCTCACAACTCCTTTAGACGACATTGCTGGAGTAAAAAATGTAGCTGTTTCTATGCCTCATCTTTTAGGTGGAAATGGGATAATGGCAACCTTTCCTTTACCTTTATCAGATGAAGAAGAAAAGGCACTAAATAAAAGTGCAACAATCATAAGAAATGCTATAGATGAGTTAGAAGAACAGGGTGTATAATATAATTTTGCAAAATAAATTTTGATTTAAAAGGAGGGTGTTTTTTACCCTCCTTCATCTAAAAATTCTTTTAATGCTTGAGAGGTATATGTATTAGTTTTTATTAGTTCTTTTAATGTCCCCTGAAACATAATTTCACCTCCATTATCACCTCCCTCTGGACCTAAATCTATAATCCAATCGGCTTCTTTTATGACTTCTAAATTGTGTTCAATAAGAATTACTGTGTCTCCTCTATCAACCAATTTTTGAAGAAGAGACATCAATTTTTTTATATCTGCAATATGAAGGCCTGTAGAGGGTTCATCTAAGATATATAAGGTGGTGCCTTTATATGCCTTTACAAATTCTGAAGCCAGCTTTATCCTTTGGGCTTCACCGCCAGAAAGAGTTGGGCTTGGTTGTCCTAGGGTTAGATAGTTTAGACCTAAATCACACAAAATAGACAAAGAGTTATGTATCTTAGGAACAGATGAGAAAAATTCTCTTGCTTCTTCTATTGTCATAGATAAGACTTCACTTATATCTTTACCCTTATATTTTATCTTTAAGGTCTCTTCATTAAATCTTTTCCCCATACACTTTTCACATTTAATATATACTTCAGGCAGAAATTTCATTTCTACTTTTATCTCACCCTGCCCCTTACATTGATCACATCTTCCTTGGGTAACATTAAAGGAAAACCTTCCCGGCCCCCATCCAAGTTCCCTTGCCTTTGGAAGGCTAGCAAAAAGTTTTCTAATATCATCTATTATACCTATATATGTGCCTGGACAAGAACGAGGAGTTCTACCTATTGGTTGATGATCTACAACTTTTACTCTTTTTATCTGATTATAACCAGCTATCTCTTTTATACCTATTAAATTAGACTCACTACTTATGAGTTTATTCTTTAAATTTTTATATAATGCCTCCATTACTAAGGTAGATTTACCAGAGCCAGATACGCCTGTAACTATACAAAGACAACCAAGAGGTATATTAACATTTATATTTTTTAGATTTCTTAGTTGAACCCCTTTTATAGATATAAATCTCTTAGGAATCCTTTTTTTACTAGTTATTTTATATCTATTTTTATCGTTTAATACCTTAGCAGTTATAGAATTGGGATTTTTTATAAGGTCCTTTATATCTCCTGCAAAGGTAATTTCCCCTCCTTTACTGCCACCTCCAGGACCCAGGTCTATAATAAAATTAGCATTTTTTAGCATCTCTTCATCATGTTCAACCACAATAACTGTATTGCCTCTTTCTTTTAGGGTTAAAAGAGCTTTTATAAGTCTTTTGTTATCTCTGGGATGTAGTCCTATTGTAGGTTCATCTAAGATATAGCATACCCCTGTTAGGTTTGATCCAAGTTGTGCAGCAAGTCTCACACGTTGTGCCTCGCCACCTGAAAGCGTATCTGCTGAACGGGAAAGTGGAAGATATGAAAGCCCCACTTCACATAAAAATTTAAGTTTTGAATGGACTTCTTTTATTATTGGTTCTGCTATCTTTTTCCTTTCGTCAGAAAATCTTAGGTTTTCAACAAAAAGAAGTACCTCTTTAGCGGTTAAATTACA
>JAMONC010000008.1 GCA_027066725.1 Desulfobacterales bacterium | reverse complement strand
TACAAGTGTTGAGCATGATGTTGCAACTAAAGTTGGCACTAGTATTGCGGCAGGTTTTTGAGCTCCGGCTGCAGCTCTTATAGCAATAACTCCAAGAGGAAGAAGTGTTACATTTGACGTGTTTATAGCCAAGAATAAACACATCGCATCTGTAGCTCTACCTGGGAATGGGTTTAATCTATCAAGAGCAATCATTGCTTTTATACCTAAGGGAGTTGCAGCGTTTCCTAATCCTAAACAGTTTGCTGCGATATTTAATATCATAGCACTCATCGCAGGGTCTTCAGGGGGGACATCAGGAAATAATCTTGTCATAATAGGACGTATTGCTCTTGCTATTGTTTGCATTAAGCCGCCAACTTCTGCAATTCTAACTAATCCTAACCAAAGTGCCATTATCCCAATAAGTCCAATTGCAAGTGTTACAGCATCTTTAGCTGTTTTAAAAGACACCTTGGTTACTTGTTCCATTTGTCCAGTAAAGGCAGCGGTTACTACTGCCAAAACAATCATTGCAAACCATATAGAATTCATTAAAGCAGGTTTTGAGGTGGTATGTTTTATTTTTTTGTTATCTGACATAGTTGTTTTCCTTGTTAATTTATATAAAGATACAATTGTTTAATATGTAAAGCTCAAACGGCTTATATACAAGGGCAAAATTAAAGCTCTCTTAATAGATTGCCGAGAAAAGAAACAAAGCTTAAAATATTTAGAGTAGGTAAAAAGATGGATATTTCCACATATCACATACAAAATGTTATTAGGGCATATGGAAGGCGCTCTGCGAGGATAAAAGGAGTAAGGCGCCGTGGCCTTAATAATAAGGTTCCTCAGCGAGATGTTATAACAATATCTGCTGAGGCTAAAAAACGTCAAATTACAGAAAAGGTGAGTGTGGAAATAATGAATAGACTTAAGGAACAAAGTTATCCAACTCCTCAAGCGTTGTCCGGAGATTTAACAAAAAATTTAGGTGATATAGATTTACAAATTATAAAAGACGATAAGACAAGAAGTAGTCTTAAATTTAGAATAATAGATGAAAATCAAAATGAAAGTTTAAAAGAAATAACTTATCAACAACTAGAATCAATAATGGCACAGAGCCCACTTTTAAGGGACGATAAGACGAATAACTCTAGCATTACAAGTTAAAAGGAATTAAAATAATTTTTTATATTAAAAGAGGAGCGTCATATCATGAAAATACAGAATCAAAGTGTTCAATTAGATGCCTATGTTAAGGCAGCCGCGCAAGGGAAGCAGACGGGCCAGACTCGTGATCAGAATCCTAAACAACAAAATATAGCCTTAAGAGGTGATAGGGTAGATATTTCTCATGGCTCAAAATTATTAAATAAAGTAAATCAGACTATGAAAATTAATGAACCTGAGCGAGCTGCTAAGGTTGAGAAAATAAAAGAGCAGATCCAAAATGGTACATATAATGTAGAACCAGAAAAGATAGCAAATGCAATGCTTTCAGATCTTATAAAAGATTTAGGCTAAACCTCCTCCTCTCTCCCCCCGAGGGGTAGGCGTAATTGGACGTCTACCCCTTTTTTATTATTTTTTTACAAATAACATTAAAAACATTGCCAAACTACTCATAATTGCAGCATATAAGAACGCATAATCTATTCCTATAGTTTGCCACAACCAACCGCATATTAAGGATGCAGGAAACACAAAAATCCCAAATATTGTGTGATATGCACCTATAACAGTAGCTTTTTCAAAGTTTTTAGCTATATCTGCTAAATATGCTCTTGGAACAGTATCTTCAATTGCGAGATAAAATCCATATAATATAAAGCCTATTACTAAGGTAGTTATACCTTTTGCTTTAGAAAACATTAAAGAAGCGAAAGTTGATATTAAAAATCCTAAAATAATTATATATTTTTTCCCAATCTTATCTGAATAAATACCAAAAGGATAACTTGAAAAGGCATATATAAAATTAAAGAATGCATAAAATCCAATAAGTTGTAAGGTGGAGTATCCCAATTCTTGTAATTTCCATATAGTAAATGCATAACTATATCGTCCTAATGAGGCAATGGCAATTACTATAAAAAATAATATTAGATTAGAATCCCTTAAGGCAGATATATTTTTTATTGTCTTTTTGACCATGCCTTGAGAATCTTTAACAAAAAAATATATAACTAAAATTGCTATGATTCCTGGTATGGAAGATATAAGGAATAAAATTCTATATACTTTTTCTAAAGGATAATTTTTAAGATGTTCTAAAAATAGTATAGTTATTAGTGGTCCTAAGATTGCTCCAAATGTATCTAACATTCTATGAAACCCAAAAGCTGTACCTGTTTTATTACTTTTTGTAGATATTGCTATTAATGCATCCCTTGGAGCAGTTCTTATGCCTTTGCCAATTCTATCAAGCGCTCTTAGCCCTAGAAAATCCCACCAAAAGTGACTAAATGCTAAAAGGGCTTTTGAAGCTGTAGAAATTCCATATCCTAACATTATAAATAATTTACGTTTTTTGAACTTATCACTTATATAACCAAATAATACCTTAAATAAGGAGCTAAGAGCTTCTATAACTCCCATTATAGAACCACTTAAAATTTTACTGGACCCAAGTATAGTTATCAAATAACTAGGGATTATAGGCATTATCATTTCACTGCTTAGATCATTTAGGAAGCTTACAATAGCAAGTAGAAATATATTGCGGGTAATATTTAGGAAGTTGAATTTTATCTTTTCTTTCAAGATGTTTGTTTCCTGATTTAAAAAATTTTCCTAATAAAACTAAAGAATAATAAAAAATATTAGGATATAATAATAGCAAATATAATTAACAGCTAAAAACAGAAAAAAAGAAAAGGACAAAAATTATGAAAAAAGATATGTTAACCCCAGCTTTATTTTATGCTCCAATATCTTGTGATAGATTTGAAGGAAAGTATTTAACAGTTGAGGTAGCAGGCTCTTTAGTAACAATAAAATGGCAAGATGAATTAGTTAAAAAAGTAAATTTTTTAGAGGAAGATCTCTTTTGTCAGGTATTAGATGAAAAAAAAGAAGTAATTGCTGAGAAAAAAGTAAATTATTTAAATGAGACAGAGTTTTATATATTAAAAAAAGGTAATTTAACTCTAAGACTCATAAAGAAAAAGAAATTTTCTCTTTATCTTGAATCCCCTTTTCACTATACACCAAGAGTTGTTTTAATTTCAGAAAATGAACAACGTCATCACTTAAGTTGGCTTGATATAGAATGGGAGAGGATTCAACAAGAGATAGAGAATGAAACAGGACTTAGCTGGGGTATACAGACAAGAGTTGCTCTTTTTGTTAAGAGATGGCCACAAAAGGGTTCACAGTTACAA
>JAMONC010000007.1 GCA_027066725.1 Desulfobacterales bacterium | reverse complement strand
ATTGGTGCAATAAGTCAAGATTTCTTAGAGCTTCTTTTTTCTCTAGGCTATGAATTGCAAAACCTGCATGTACTATAACGAAATCTCCTACCTTGGGAATTCTATCCACTATATCTAATCTCACTTCTTTTTTAATTCCTGATGCATTTACGATAGCAATTAAGGGTCTATCTTCAAAACCTTCTACCGTTTTTAATTCAACTACTTCAATAGGAACGGCAACGCACATAGTAAAATTCCTCCGTATTCTTTTATTCTTCAAAAAAACAATTAAACTTATTTCGTATAATAAGTCAGAAGCCATGATTATTTTAATTACAAAAATATTGTTTTAAGTATTCTCCTCCAGTTAAGCCGATAAACTCATAACTTGAATCCCAATAAAATCTAGCACTTACGGCAATATGGGGTAGTGGTATAAAAATTTTTTTGTTTTTTATAAGTATTCTGTAATATGGATCAGCTATTACAATATCTATTTCATCTTGATTTATAACTTTAGATATTTCTGATTCAACTGAGGTGTATATATCTTCTCCTCCTTTTTCTAAAAAGCTATATATTACTCCCTCAGCACTAAAAAGTTCATCTATTGGTGTTCTTGATAAAACTATTACATCTTTTAAGCCTAACTCCTTTTTTAAAAAAGTTTTTATACTATAAGAAATTACTGGCTCCCCAACTATCAATACTTTTTTATCTATTTTACTTGTTTTTGTTAAATTACTGTAATTGTACTTTCCTTCAAGAATTCTTTTAAATTTTTCTACTGCTCTTTTACCAACAGGAAATCCTAAGATGTATGGAACATTAAACTGATTATACATCCATTTTGCCACTGAAAGCCCACTTGATGTAAGCACGATATTTAACTCTGCACCAGCACAATTTTTTATTTTACTAATACAGGAATCAATCCCCCATATGCTTTTTATTTGAAAATTACACTGTTGAATGAGCTCTAACATTGGATTTAAATGAGAAGATCTGCCAATATCTAGATGAATTGCTCCCAATATATTTATAGTTTTATTTTCAGTTATATATTCTCTATCTACAAAATATTTTGCTAGTTCAAGAAAAGCCTTTTTAGCTCCAATGCAATAATCCTCTGAGCCAATAGTATTTATATATAATACAGGGATATTTAATCTTTTTTGTACTGCCTTCGATATACCTTTTAAATCAATGCCTGTAATAGCAGAAACTGGGGTACCTAGTATTGCTACAAAAGATCGTTTTAGGTCTGATGCTACCTCCACTATCCTGTCGACAAATGCAGTATCTCTGCCAAGGATTACATCCATCTCTAAAAGCCCAGCACCTAAAAGTTTTGTTTTATTTCTGTACCATCTAGGTTCATCTTCAATATTTATATGCCAAGCACCACCAGCAGGGCCATATATTATTATTAGACCATTGAGATTATATAATGCAGAGCTTGCTCCAAAATAACCTGAAGGAAGGGGTAAAAGATTATGATATAATTCCATTTCTACTCCTTTAATAACTTCTTTAATTAAATCAAAAGATTGTGTTTATATATCCAGTCATAATTTTTAATAGGGGTAGAGACATATTTTTCTATTTCTTTAAACAGTAATATGGCATTTTCAAAGCCATATGTCTGGAGCTTATATCTGGAAAGAGGGACATTGACAGAATTTCGACAACAAATGCCTGCATCTACTCCAAAAGATATATCTATATCATCAAAGACATCCAATTTTTCCATAAGATATGGATGTGAAATGTTGTAGATAAATGTTTCAGGGCTTTTTTCTTTGAGTCTTTTTATATATTGCAACTCAAAAAGTTTTGGTGCATTTCTACAAAATATGGCCTTAACATCGCAGCCATATTCAAGCAAAGCATCTGCAAGCTCAAATGGATTTCCATAAATACTACATCCAACAGCGACTTTTTTATCCCTAAGAAGGTTTAATCTTTTGGCTATATAATTGTGAGCTTCTTTTTTATAAGGTGTATAATCAATATATTTACCCAGTTTCTCTGAGAGCTTTTTATAATTTTGTTCTATTTCTAATAGTCCATAACTGACAGGGACAAACAGGAAGGGAATACCCAGCCCCTTCTTCATCTTTTTAGCCAATATTTCACCTAAGGGATGTATTACAATATTAAGTTCAGCTGTTGTCATCAGTGAAAGTTCTTCGGCAGTATTTATTCTTGGTATCTGGTATATTGTAAGACCTAGGTTATTACAGAGATTGTATAATTCACTCGTATTGGTAATAGGCAAAAAATTGCCAAGAATATTGAGCCTAGAGGGTACTTTCTTCCCTATTATTTTTTTTAGATATTCATAAAGGGCGCTATAGGCCATTTCAAAAGGAGATGGCTTTTGTCCTATAGTTAAAGGAGCCATAACAGTATAGATAAGCTTTATATCAAATTCTTCTTCTATTTCTTGAATTATCCGTTTATAATCTGTTCCTAATATGTGATCACAGCATGTACTGGATAATATAAAGATTTTGGGACTGGTCTCTAGGATTATTTCTTTTATAGCATTTTTTATTATTCTTAGATGCCTGGCCATAACAATGTCTAATTCGTCTATTGGAAGCATATAAAAACGATTAAAAAAATCTCTAGCGTGGGCCATAAAAGCAGAATGCCTTAAACATGCAAGAGGGCCTACCATAAGGCATACACTTTCAGGTAAAAGAAGGGTAGTTTCAACAACTCCCCACCCTGAGATATTAGGTCCCATAGCTTCAAGAGGAGCAAATGGAAAATCTTTTTTTTCGTTTAAACAAATTACTTTTATCCTAGATTTTTCTATAAGCATTAATCCTCCAAGATAATTTTTGAAAGTTCAATAAATATTTGTGATATTTCAAGGTTGGGATTAAGTTCTATAGTGGTTTTACCCTGGGATTCAGCAATATTTATATGATTATCTCTAGGTATGATACCTATTATTTGTGTTCCTATTTCATTAGCAAAGTCTTCTACGATTTTTAATTCGTTTTTAATATTTCTCTTATTTAAAATAAGACCTGTTAATTTCGCATAATTCATATCTGCAAAATTTTTTATAGCAGTTACAATATTTCGAGCGGCAAAAAGAGAAAGTTTTTCTCCAGAGGTTATAATTATTACTTCTTTTGCATAACCCTCTCTCATTGGAACAGCAAAGCCACCGCATACCACATCGCCTAAGACGTCATAGAGTACTACATCTGGAGAGTACTTGCTGTATGCCCCAAGCTCATCTAATAATTCAAAAGCAGTGATGATGCCTCTTCCAGCGCATCCAAGCCCAGGAGTTGGCCCTCCTACCTCAAAACATACGACCCCTTTAAAGCCAATATGAGCTATTTCATCTAATTTTTGGTAGTCTCTATGTTCATCAAGATACTTTAAAATTGGTGTTGGAGGATTTCCTCTTAATAGATTCATGGTTGAGTCAGTTTTAGGATCGCATCCAATCTGCATAACCTTTTTACCTCTATATGCTAGTGATGCAGCAATATGTGATGTTATAGTTGATTTACCAATGCCCCCTTTTCCATATATTGCTATCTTACGCATTTATCCTCCCTAGCTTTAATGAATCCCCCTTGTCTTGTGAGATTGTTCGTCCAGCCATTTTTATTATCTTCTTTGCTTCATCAAGGCTTACATAGCGTTTTTTAGGAGCACATTGAAATTCATATTCAATTTTATTTCTTTTACTCTTTAAAAAAGGATTACAGTTTGGCATTAATACATTTGCTCCAGCTCTTTTAATGCAGAGCAATTGCCCCTCTATTGGTCTTAGAGTTGCAACAGTGTTAGCAGCTGCAATGTGGGAATTTAACGTGACTATACGCGAGAGGCTAAAAACTCGCAGCAGCAGATTAAAATCTCCTGCAGGATAATTTCCTAGTGGAGTATCTTTATGAGGGATAAAAGGTCCGATATTTATCATATCTGGCTGAAATTCTTGGAAAAATAAGATATCTTCTGCTATATCCTCTAAAGTTTGCCAAGGAAGTCCAACTATGTTACCTACACCGACCTGAAATCCAATCTTTCGTAGAAAGAAAAGGGCTTCAAGTCTATCTTTTAATTTTCTTCCGGGACGAAGCCTACTGTAAAGTTCTTTATTCATTGTCTCATGTTTCATTAGATACCTATCAGCACCAGCATCTTTAAATGCTTTAAAATCATCATAATTTCTTTCTCCAAGACTTAGGGTAATAGCAACATTACACTTTTTTTTTATCGAGGTTATAATATGAGATATCATCTGACATGAATAAAAGGGGTCTTCTCCTGACTGAAGTACTATAGTTTTTACTCCTAACTGAGATATTTTATAGGCAAGTCTAACAATAGTATCTTTTTTCATCCGAAAACGCTTTATATTGTAATTATCCTTTCTAAGTCCACAGTAAAGATCGTTTGAGATACAGTAATTTGAGAAATGAATTACACCTCTTATATGAACAGTATCACCTACATAGTTCTCTCTAATTTTATTAGCTTTTAAAAATAGTTCTCTTTCTACTCTTCTATTTGTTAAATAATAAAGAATTTCCTGTTTAT
>JAMONC010000006.1 GCA_027066725.1 Desulfobacterales bacterium | reverse complement strand
AAGGGCGCAATTATGAGCCTTTTATTAGATGCCTATCAAAAAAGGGATCAAGTAGGCCTAATAGTATTTCAGGGAAAAGGGGCAAAGACTGTGCTTCCTCCTACCAATTCTATAGAGCTTGCAGCAAAGCTTTTATCAGACCTTCCTGTTGGAGGTAAGACCCCCCTTTCTGCAGGGCTTTTAGAAACAACTAAGTTGCTTATTCAGGCAAACAGAAGGGACCCTTTTCTTAAACCCATTGTATTTTTAATAACTGATGGTAGGGCAAATGTCTCTATAAGTAGAGATAAGAACATAAAACCTCTTAATGAAGCAACAATGATTGCATTAAAAATGGCCTGGCATTTTAAAAATGCTAGGTTTATTGTGGTAGATACTGAACCAAGTGGCATTATAAGGCTTGGGCTTTCTAAGAGATTGGCAGCTCTAATGAATGCAGATTATTTGGCACCAGAGCAACTAAAGGCAAAAGATCTATTAGATGCTGTTAAAAATTATACTAATGCCTCCGCAATATCTTTTTAAGACTTAAATCGTAGATATAACATTAGATATGACAAAAGATAATGTTGCTATAAGAGTAGAGAATTTAACTAAAAGATATGGGAAATTATGTGCTCTTAATAATGTATCTTTTAGTATTAAAAATGGAGAACTTTTTGCTCTTTTAGGCCCTAATGGTGCTGGGAAAACAACCCTTGTTAGAATCCTTACAGGCCTTACTAAAAAAGGAACAGGAAAGACCTTTGTAAATGGTAAATTTGGACTTGTCCCTCAAACAGTAAATCTTGATTATGATCTAACTGTTGTAGAAAATCTGTTTATACATGGCTTATTATATGCTATGCCATTAAAGAAGATAAGGTGTAAGACAAATGAGTTACTCTCTTATGCAGAGCTTTCAGAAAAAAGGGATGCTACAGTAAGAGAGCTTTCTGGTGGCATGAGAAGAAGACTTTTAATAGCAAGGGCACTTCTTCATGAGCCACAGGTACTTTTTTTAGATGAGCCCACCGTTGGACTTGATCCGCATATAAGAAGAAAAATTTGGTCTTTAATAAAAAGGATACAACACAGCGGTACAACTATCTTACTTACAACCCATTATATTGAAGAGGCAGAATTTTTAGCAGATAGGGTTGCAATTTTGGACCATGGGTGCATAGTAGCTCTTGATGCACCTAAGGTACTTATGGAAAGGCTTGGTTCTTATGCACTTGATGTTGTAGATGATAAGGGATTAAAAACGTTTTATTTTCCAGATAAAAAAAGTGCACAGGAAAAGATGCTGGTATATGGTGAAAAAGGGCTAAGTCTTACCTTAAGAAGGGTGACACTAGAAGATGTAGTTATAAAGCTTACAGCTCATAAAAAGAGTAATGAAACATAAATATCTACTGTTAAAAATCTTTTTGATTCTATTTCCTTTATTTTTTATCTCTTCTTGTAACAAGGTAGTTCATAAAAAATCTCAAATGATATTTGATTTTGAAGAACCTGGGAAGCTAAATGGGTTAGTTTGGCAATGCAAAGTAGATTATAAATTAAATATGCTTCATGCTACCCAAGGTCTTTATTGTTTAGAGGTAGATTTTTATCCTTCTTCTCAACCTGAGTTTAAGTCAAGTGCATTTAATGATCTTTTTCATGATTGGCGTAGTTTTAAATGGCTTTGTCTCGACATATTTAACCCAGGTTCTAATCCAATAAGACTATTTTATTGTATTGATGATCACAGTCATAATTTTCCATGGATTGATAAGGCAAATGGAAGTATTTTATTGCACCATGGGATAAATCATGTAAAAATTAATCTCTTAAGGTTAAAAAGTCCTGGATCACAAAAGAAGCTAGATTTAAGCTATATAGCAAGTATAGGATTTTTTTTAAAGAACTCTAAAAATAAAGTTGTTTTATTTTTTGACAACATACATATTACACGTTAGTTTGCCAAATAAAAGAGAGGCAAGTTATGGGAGCTAATAGCCAAGAAAAAAAGGAAAAAAAGCCTTATCAATTCGCAAAGGTTCCCTGTTTTTTAACAGGTAAATTGGTCCTTGATACAGACAGAGAGAGGATAAAGCAAAAACTAGCAAAGTTTTTGGTAGATGAACGGGGTTTTTCAATGGATGAATTAATCCCGGATCAAGAGTACTTTATGGAGTTTAAGGGGAAAAAGATTGTCTCAATTATTGATCTTTTAATAAAGATTAATGATCGTATATTATTGCTTGCAAGGTGTAATCCTGGTTCTGTTGTAACAAGAGAGACCTGTGCAATTTCTCTTGCAAGACTCTTTTTACCTGAACATATTATCCCTTATGCAATTCAAGCTAATTTAGATGATGTTGCAATATTAGATGTAAAGAATAAAAGGGCTATAGAATACGGCTGGGATAACATACCTTCAAGAACTGAACTTTTAGAGATGACTAAGAATTGGCCGCCTCCTGCCCTTCCTGAAAAGAGACGAGAAGTAGAACAGCAACTACTTTTTTCTTATGAAACCCATTGGAGAAAAGATCCTCCTGAAGTACGTGGAGATGTACTCGTTTATAAATAAAAATATATTTAGTTTTGGGGCAATAGATGTCTAAAACTGAATCTTTTCTTATTGATAGTTATGGAAGAAAGATAACCTATCTTCGTGTTTCTGTTACAGATAGGTGTAATCTTAGATGTCTTTATTGTATGCCTAGAAAGAGCTTTAAATGGATTCCACATGACAACATCCTTCGTTTTGAAGAAATAGTTCGTCTTTCTTCCATATTAGTAAAAATGGGCATAAAAAAGATAAGACTTACAGGAGGTGAGCCTTTAGTTAGAAAAGGGTTTAGTAATCTTGTAAAAGAATTATCTACAATAAAAGGTCTTGAAAAGATATGTCTTACAACTAATGGTACTCTTTTATCCCAATATGCCCAAAAGTTATACGAAGCAGGACTAAGACATATAAACATAAGTATAGATTCTTTAAATCCAAAGACATATGCTCAAATTACAGGACAAGATGCTTTAAAAGAGGTTTTAACTGCACTTGATCAGGTTGAAAGGCTTGGCTTCAATCCAATAAAGATAAATTGCGTGGTATTAAAGGGGATAAATGATAAAGATGTTGTTGATCTTGCTGCACTTAGTATAAAAAGGCCATTTCAAATTCGTTTTATAGAATTTATGTCTATAGGAAATAACAATTCATGGACTCCAGATATGTTTGTATCTAGTGAAGATACCAAGAGACTTATAGAAGAAAAGCTTGGGAGCTTAAGTGTAGTTTCTAAAAAGACAGGAAGAGGGCCTGCTCAAATATTTAAGTTAGATGGAGCAAGAGGGGAGATAGGATTTATAAGTCCTCTTAGTCATCATTTTTGTGCAACATGTAATAGAATTAGATTAACTGCAGATGGTAAACTTAGACTTTGTTTATTTTCTGATAAGGAGTGGGAAGTTTTATCTTTACTAAGAGACAATGTTAGTGATAAAGAGTTAGAAGAGTTTTTCCGAAAGGCAATCAAGGCAAAGCCAATGGAGCATTTTGGTGATGTGATCCATGTTCCTACATGTAGAAAGAATATGTCTAAGATTGGAGGATAGATTTTTAAAAAGATAGGACTTGTCTAAAAAGTTTAATTGCCTATTTTAATAATGGATTGCAACAATAAGTCTAAGATATTAAAACCATTAATAATAAAATAAAAGACATTAAAAATAAAAGATAGAGAGGTTGGTTGGGAAGCTATGTTAGTACTTGAAGATCTTAAATATACAGAAGGCCATTTGTGGGTTAAGACAGAAGAACCAGGAGAGGCTGTTATAGGTATTACTGATTATGGACAGGTTTTTTTAGGTAAAATGGTCTCTATAGATTTGCCAGAGGAAGGGGAAGAGATTGTTAAAGATGATGTATTTGGAAGTGCTGAAGGACGTAAAAATTTTATGGAGCTTTATTCTCCTCTTACTGGAAAGGTAACAGCAATTAATGAGTTAGTGCTAGAAGAGCCTGAAGTGATAAATTCTGATCCTTACGATGATGGTTGGCTTATAAAAATAAAATATAGTCAACCAGAAGAAATGGATGATCTTTTAGCTTCAGATGAATATGAAGCAATGGTAGAGGAACTTTTACTTGCACAGGAAGATGAAGAAGATGTTGATTTTGAGGATGATTTTGAAATTGAAGAATAAATAAGAAATAGGAAGTGTTATGGCAAAGGTAGCGTTTTTATTCCCAGGACAAGGTTCTCAATATGTTGGAATGTGTAAAGACATTTTAGAAAATGTTAATATTGCAAAAGAGATCTTTCAGATAGGCGAAGAGATTACAGAAATTCCTATTACTAAGCTTGCATTAGAAGGCCCATTAGAAGAACTAACACGCACTCAAAATCTTCAGCCAACTCTATGTGCTGTTGATATGGCAATTTGTAGTGCTTTAAGAGAAAAGGGGGTAACCCCAGATGCAGTTTCAGGCCATAGCCTTGGAGAGTTCCCTGCACTTTGGGCAGCAGGCGTTTTAAGTACTGAAGATACCTTTAAGTTGGTTAAAAAAAGAGGGCAGCTCATGGAAGAGGCAGGCCAAAAAGTAAGTGGCTCAATGGCTGCTGTAATTGGCCTTTCAAAAGATGAACTATCTAAAATTATTGATGA
>JAMONC010000005.1 GCA_027066725.1 Desulfobacterales bacterium | reverse complement strand
GATCAAGTTAAATGTATCTGATTTTTGCGAGGGATAATCTAACAACATGAAACCAATCAGTCAATATCTGATTTTGAAAAAATTTTTATTTTTTAGCTGACTCTTTATAATATATTAGCTAGAATTGTTTTTTAATAATAAAAAATCAAAAAAAATGGATGGAAGGTAATACTTATGAAAACTCTTGTAAGGATCATTGGACTCATAACAGCAACTATTTTGATAATAATTGGTATTTTATCCTTATTTATTCACCTATATTTTACTCCAGAAAAGTTAAAGACAATTATTACCACTCAAGCTGAAAAAACGCTTCATACAAAAGTAGAAATAGGCTCTGTCGAAATAGGACTTTTTAAAGGAATTGTTGTTAAAGATCTGCATGTAAAAGAACCTAACAGCAATAAAGATTTAACCTCTCTTAAAAAGTTTGTCCTTTATTATAAATTTTGGCCTCTGTTACATGGACAATTAGATATATCTAATATCGAACTTGACTCACCATATATCTTTGTTGTTAGAGATAAAAATAATAAATTAAATGTCAGTTACTTATTAAAAAGTAGTAAGAATAAGCCTAATAAAGTTATAAAAACTAAAGCACCTATAACAAATAAAGCACTACCTTTAGTCTTAGCTATAAAACAAATAGTAATAAAAAATGCAAATATATTCTTTAAAGATTTAAAAGATGAGATTCCAGATGTACATGTAATTGGGAATTCTAAGATAAAACTCCATAATTTAAGTATAAGTAAAGGTAACTTAATTTATAGTGGTAACTTTATATTGAATGCTGTTGCTTATTTAAATAAGCAAACTTTTAAATTAAATACTAAAGGAAACTTTGACACTGCTAAGATCAACTCAATTATAAATTTGTATCTAAATGAGCAAGTTGTAAATATAGAGACGCTAGTTAAAAACTATATGACTAAACCTGATATTAATATAGATATCCATAGTAAAAAATTAGATATTAATAAATTAATAGCATTAATGTCAGCTATAGCTCCTAAAAGTAAGCAACAAAAACAAACGAATAGAAAACAAATTAATTTAGCTAAAAATGAAAAAAATAATAAAGGTATGAACAATAATGTTCATATAAAAGGAAAGATAAATATTGAGCAAGTTTTATATAAAGAGCTTATTTTATCTCAACTTAAAGCTAAATTTTGGGTAAAAGATAATAAAATTATCATAAGACCACTAAATTGCTATGTAGCAAATGGACAATTATCTTCTAGCATAACTGTTCAAAATCAAAAAGTATTTACTGGATCGCTAAAATTAAACAAGATAGATTTAGGCATATTATTAAGTCAACTTGCTGTTAAGCAGGCAGAAAATATTAAAGGAGCTTTAGATTTAAATTTAGTATATAATGCCAGAGGTAGTAATTTAAAACAGATAGAAAATTCATTAAGTGCCGATGGTAATTATTCAATTTCTAACTTATCACTTAGAAAAACTCCTATTCTTATAAGCCTGTCAAAACTTTTAAACACAAAAGATCTATCTAAGCTAACATTTAAAAAAGCTAGCGGTAACCTACACATAAAACATGGAAAAGTTTTTATAGATGGGTTGTGGAGAGGGAAAGAACTAAAGCTAAAATTAAAGGGAAGAGTTGGATTTAATAAGAGTATTTACATGCCAGTTGATTTATACTTATCCAAAAAGTATACTAAAAAAATAAGATTATCAAAAACTATAACAAAATTTTTACAGAATAAAAATGGGTTAACAAAACTCAGCATAGTTATAACAGGTAGTATTAATAAACCTAGAATAAAACTTTCTTCAAAAGCCGTTAATCAAGCAATTCAAAAAGGCATAGAAAACTTATTGTATAAATACATAAAATAGAATTTACAAATAGATATGAAAGAGGTCTTTGTTGGAACATCTGGCTGGAATTATAAACACTGGAAAGAAGTATTTTACCCTAAGGAATTAGCACAAAGAAAATGGCTTGAATTTTATTGTGAAAATTTTTCTACAGTAGAGGTAAACGCTACCTTTTATAGAAGGCTAAAGGAGCAGACCTTTAAAAGGTGGTATGAGATAACCCCAAAAGACTTTTTGTTTACCATAAAGGCAAATAGATTTATAACGCATATTAAGAAACTGGTTGATATAGATGAACCTCTAGCTAATTTATATAAAGACGTTGCACCATTAAAGGGGAAATTAGGTGCTATATTATTTCAACTACCTCCAAGCCTTAAATATGACTTTAAGATTATTAAAGAATTTTTGACCAAGCTTGATCCTAACATAAAAACAACCATTGAGATAAGAAATAAAAGCTTTTTAACAGATGAATTCTTTAATCTATTAAAAGAATTTAATATAGCCTTTTGTATATCAGATACTGCGGGTAGATATCCCCTAGAAATTAAAACAACAGCGGATTTTTTCTATATAAGGCTTCATGGTTCAAAGATATTATACCGCTCTAGATATAGCATTGATGAGTTAAATAATTGGGCTGATCATATAAAAGGCTTTGGGAGAGGTGGTTTTGTATTTTTTGACAATGACTTTGATGGAAATGCAGTAATAAATGCCAAAGAATTAATCAATATATTAAAAGAAAAAGGGGTCAGTGTTTCCTGACCCCTGTAGCAATAAAACCTCTATATAATACATTGAAGGAGGGTATGATTAATTAGAAGAACTTCCTCCATTAGAGTTATTTGGTTTTTTAGATACTACTACCATTGCAGGTCGTAACACCCTATCATGAAGTTTATAACCTTTTAGTAATTCTTTTACAACAGTATTTTCATCTACTTCTTCATTTTCTTCTACACCTAGTGCTTCATGTATGTTGGGATCAAACCTTTCTCCTAACGCTACAAATGGTTTTAAACCAAATTTTTCTAAGGTCTTAAAATAGCCAGAAAGAGTTAGGTCTAATCCCTCAAGGAGCTTATCAATATCTTTTGTCTCTTTGGCTGCACTTATAGCCCTTTCTAGGTTATCAAGAAAAGGCAGAAGCTCTCTTGCAAATGTCTCTAATGCATAGCGCATGTGATCTTCTTTTTCTTTTTGGATCCTCTTTTTAAAATTTTCTAACTCTGCAGCAAGCCTTAGTACCTTTTCTTTCATCTCATTTAATTCTTGCTCTTTTTGAGCAAGCTGTTTTTTAAGCTCCTCTACGCTTACATCTTTCTTAGAGTTATCAGGTTCTTGCTTGGTATCTTTTTGTTTCTGATTTTCTTCTTTTTTTGCCATACCTACTTCTTTATTCTCCATATCTTTATTTTTTTGTTTTACTTCTTCTGTCATGGTCACGACTCCTTTGGACTATTTTACTTTCTCACTCAATACTTGAGCTGTATAGTCAACAAGGGCCATGACCCGTGCATAATTCATCCTTATTGGACCCACAACCCCAAGACTTCCAAGAGGTCCATCTATTGCACAATAAGGTGCAAGCACAAGTCCACAGCCTATAATCCCTACAGCACCTAGGCCTTGAGAGCCTAAAAATATTTGAACCCCTTGGCCTTCTCTACACTTATCCAGCAAGGATATAAGGGCCTCTTTTTCTTCAAATGCGCGGAGCAAGGCCCTCATCTTATCCACGCTGGAAAATTCAGGCTCATCTAATAAATTGGCTTGACCGCCAATATAAAGCTCCTCATCATCTACTTTTTCAATGGTACCAGAAAATAGATCATCCCATAGGGACTCAAAAACTCGTCTATCTTCCTCCATCTCTTTTAATATCTCGTCTCTAGCCTGATCTAAATCTCTAGTTCTAAGCTTAGAATTTAGATATTCAGAAAGCCGAGACAATGTCTCATCACTTAGCTCTCTATCTGTAGTAATAAGTCTATTTTGTACTAGCCCGCTTGCTAATACACACACAACTAGTATTAATCCTGACTTTATCTTTACAAATTCTATGTGACGTATGTATTCTCCCTTTAGCCTTGGTGCACTTATAATAGCAGCATGTCCTGATATTTGTGCTAGTACATTAACTGCCTTTCTTAAAATACTTGCCAGGTCTGCACTCACCTCAGAGAGACTCTTCTCTATTGCTATTTGATCTCCCCAAGAAAGATCCTCTTTTTCTAATAAGTTATCAATGTAATATCTAAGCCCCTGCTCTGTAGGAACTCTTCCAGCAGATGTATGGGGTTGGAATAAAAACCCCATCTCTTCTAGGTCTGCCATAGCATTCCTAATAGTAGCAGCACTTAGTCCAAGACCACAGTGTTTGGCTACAGTACGAGAGCCAACAGGCTCTGCAGTACGAATATAGTCTTGAACCACCGCCTTTAATATCTGGCGACCCCGCTCTGATATTGCTGGATATATAATATCAACCATAACTAAAGCTATCCGCTTAAAATTAATAAGGATATTTTATATACTAGATGCAATTGAACACTAATTCCGCTAAAGCCCAATGTCAACCGAGCTATTTAACTATTGTTAATATTCTGTCTTTTTAAGTAGCCTCGATAATTTTGTGACAATTTTAATTTTTAAATAAAATTTAACTTTACAATAAAAATTACCTAGATTAATAATTAATTCTAAATTAAAAAAAATTCTATTTATAAGCTCTGATCTTAAAATCTAAAAGGGGGAGAGAGTGCGTTATGAAAAGATTAATCCTATCAAGCCTAATCCTTTTGG
>JAMONC010000004.1 GCA_027066725.1 Desulfobacterales bacterium | reverse complement strand
AAGCCATTTACAAAATGATCTGCTGTCTCTTTTAGAGCACGACTTACATTTTTAAAGCCTATTACTTCTACCCTTATGCCTCTATTTTGAAGTGCTGTAATAAGACGTACAAAATCACTGTCACCAGAAACAAGTATAATCCTATCTAGATTTTGAGATTGGATAAGAGCATCTACTGCAAGATCAAGATCTGCATTTGCTTTACGACATTGAAATCCAGTGTCATCCACATAGTGTTTAACAGTTTTCTTTATAACTTTAAAACCTGCTTTTCTAAGCCCTTCAAAAAAAGAATATAATTTATCACGATATTCTGCATCTTGCTCAATTCTTTCCTCATCCTCTACCACATATGAATTAGCTCTTAAAATATGACTTCCTATTCCCAATCTTTTTATTAAAACCTCATACCTCATTCCATAACCACCAGAAAGTCTAACATTTTCAGCATCTACATATATGCCAAGTTTTAACACGGTTTTCTCCTTTTACAGCCACCCCCAAAAATATAAATATAAAATACCATCTCCAAACAATGACCTACATCTATAAAAAAAGAAACAATATAAAAAATCAATAAAATTATTTTATCATATCTTCAATTTCTTTAGTTAGGTCATAAGCGTCTAAAAGCTGTACCTCATTTCTATCATATAATTTCCCTTCCCTAAGCTTAATATCTCCTACTGAAAATGCCCTTAATGTTTGTACAATTAGAGGTAACTCTCTTTTTACACCTTCCTCTCTTATTGCAGAAAAAAGAGGCTCTTTTTCACCTTCTTGTTCAATAATTGCTTTAAGTCCTATTTTGTCCCTTTTTTCCCTAAACTGTGTCCAAAGTTTCTCCCAATTTGCTCCCTTTATAGAAAAACGACAAAATGTTATAGCTGGGCCTCTATCTAATTCTGGAGTGACAAGATGCATCATGACACCGGTTTCATCTGCTTCTTGTTCAAGGAGCTTCCATATTACCTCTTGCCAAGTTCCAGTAGGCCCCCCGGGAAGAGCAGGATGTAAGTTAATAATAGAAAGCTTATTACAAACTTCAGCACTTACTACCCACATATAACCAGCAAGTACTACTATATCTGCATCAAATTTGGCTAATCTATCAAGAACTTGTCTATGATATACCTGTCTCCAATACTCCTTATCAGATCTTCTTAACTTAGGACGGAAATTTTTGGCAGAAAACGAAACTATAGGTATATCATAACTTTGAGCAAAAGCCATCAAAGAATCACTCCACTTTGACTCTCCCGGCTCTTTAGAACAAAATACATAAGAGATCTCTCCATTTGGGATAACTCCCATTTTAATGCTCTGAATCACAGTCCTTAATAGAACTATTGCAGCTTCGTCTCTACCTGTAGTCCACCACCCAAATCTCACTTAACTTTCCTCCTGTGCTTCTATTTCCCTGATCAACAGGGAGAGTAACTTATGACCAACAATATCCAACCACCTCCTTCCAAAATCCCTAAGACTAAGAGAGGCGATAAAGGCACCTGCTCTTAAAGCAGATAAGGCATCATAACCCTTAACTACTCCATATATAAAACCTGCGGCAAAACTATCTCCTGCCCCTGTATTATCTATAATTGTTTGAACAGGGTAAGCTTTTACCTTAAGTTTTGAAATAACTTTAGGTTTAGACAAATAATATGCTTCCGCCCCCTTTGGTCCTTTTTTTACTATAATCATGGGCATAGAAATTTTAAAGTTAGTTTTTTTATAAAAATTTTTTTTCTCTGTTCCTAATACTAAAAACAAATCCTTTATAGCATCCCTTAAGTTTTTACCTGTTAAAAGTTTAAGTTCTCTTTCTGTTAAAAATATTAAATCAGTCATACGTAAGAAATTCATTAATTTGTTAATCCCTTTTTTAGCATAAATTTCTCCAGGGTCAAAACTAATTATATGATCAAAACCATATTTTTGTGCAAGTTTTCTTTGAAAGACCAATCCATCCTTTTGCACTAATGAAGAAAAATGGAGTAACTTAAGATTAGAGATATTTATCTTTTCTATAGGATGGAAATTACTCCCTTTGGGACCTACTACAAAAAGTGCTCTATCTCTATTATTTTTGTCTAAAACAACTATACAAATTGAGCTTAACCCCTCTTTTTTTATGAAAGAGGTATCAATTTTATCTCTAATTGATGAAAGAATAAATTCACCTTCTGAATCATTACCTACTGTTCCACAAAATGCACAATTAAAACCTAAACTGGAAAGAACAGCAATTGTATTTGCAGAAGAGCCTCCGGCACATTTATAGGAGGAGATAGCATAACTATCTAAAAATGATAATAACTTTTGAGCATCCTCTCTTGACCCAGAAATTTCCTCTCCAGCTTTAATACCTAAAGAAGACAAAATAGGATGTTCTAGTGACTCTACAACAAACAAATAATCTAGATTTAAAGCGCCACAACCAAGTATCTTACACATAAAAGAAATTCTAAAAAATTAATGATAAAAATCAATTTTTATTGCACAATATTTTATAAAAAATTAGTTCAGCAATTTTTACTAAAAATAAAAAAATGAATATCTTAATTTCTGGAGCCTCTGGTTTCATTGGAAGACATCTTAAAAAATATTTATTAAGACGTGGACATAACGTCCTTGCCCTACAGAGAAAAAACTCTCATAGTCCACCTTACTGGAATATTGATAAAAAAATAATTGATCTAGGTAAATATAAGCAAATTGATATTGTTGTGCATTTAGCTGGAGAAAATATTGCTAAAGGACGGTGGACCAAAAAGAAAAAAGAAGAAATAAAACTAAGTAGAATAAAAGGGACTAGGTTATTATGTGAGTATATATCATCTTTAAGATATAAACCAAAACTTTTGATAGCTGCTTCTGCTATAGGATTTTACGGAGATAGAGGTGAAGAAGAATTAACTGAAGATAGTCCAAAAGGCTCAGGATTTCTTGCAGATGTATGTAATCTATGGGAAAGAACCACTCATATAGCTTTGGCATCTGGTATAAGAGTTGTAAATATTAGACTAGGAATGGTTCTAAGCCCTAATGATGGAGCCTTAAAAAGGATGCTAGTACCATTTAAGCTCGGGCTAGGAGGTGTTATTGGAACGGGAAAACAATATATAAGCTGGATAGCTATTGAAGATGTATTAGGAGCTATCTATCATATTATTAAAAATGAAGATATCATAGGACCAATAAATCTTGTCTCTCCTAATCCTGTTACAAATAAATACTTTACCAAGACATTGGCTAAAACATTACATCGTCCTGCCTTAATACCTCTACCCTCTTATATAGCTCAGCTCTTTTTAGGAGAAATGGCTAAAGAACTATTGCTAGCAAGTACAAGGGTGATTCCTAAAAAATTAAATAAATCAGGCTACCATTTTATATACCCAACGCTTGAGTCTGCTCTTAGAGCATATATAATTACATAATTTTTAAACTGATTTAATAACCATTAAAATAGTTTAATGAAAAAACTATAAAACCGATAAGAAAGACAAATAATTCTTATAGTATAAAAAAGCGAGGAGTTAGATAAATGCCTTCTTCTTGCATTATAAGACGTAAGTATCCAAGAGTTCCTATTTTAATACAAGTAAGGTATAGAACTATTAAAGAACAATTTTCTGGTTTTGCAGAGGATTTAAGTGCAGGAGGTGTGTTTATTGCTACTCCTAAACCCCTTCCTCCTGGAACTCTTCTCACTCTAGAGTTTGCTCTTCCAGATTCTAATGAGCCTCTTAAGGTCAAGGGAATTGTTGCCTGGTCAAGGACCAATCTATCTAGATTAGATCAAAGAAGAGGCATGGGAATCAAGTTTGAGGGACTTACAGAAAAACAGAAGAAAAGAATAGCCTCATGGGTTGAAAAAACAAAATCTCAAAGAAATGCTGCTTCTAATTCATAACGTTTAAGATAACTTGCAAGAGTATTTAAAGAAGGAAGGACATCTTCCTCCTTATGTGCCTCAACTGTCATAATGGGTTTAATTGATTTTTCCTTTAACCATTTAAACAAGAAGTCAAAATCTACCCCTGCACTCCCAAGTCTTAAATGCTCATCTCTCCTTCCATGATTATCATGTAGATGTAGCTGTTTTAGCCAATCTCCAAGACTATCAAGCCAAAAAGAAAGTCCTTTAGCTGCAAATACATTCTGATGTCCTACATCTAAACAAAATCCTAAATAAGAAGATCTTATGTGCTCAAATATCTTACGATGTATCTCCGGACCAGGTTCAAATACATTCTCAAGCACTAAAAGTATACCTAATTTTTCTGCTACTATGACGAGTTTTTCTAAGGTATCCAAGGCATTTTGCATCCATATATCTTCATAATTTACATAGTGCCAGGTATCAAAACCTGTATGAATAACAACTGATTTTGCCTCAAAAATTGAAGCTATTTCAAGCGTTTTTAAAAGGCGTTTTTTAGTAATATCTCTAACCAGAGGATCTAGTGCCCCTATTGATAAGTCCCAAAAAGGTGCATGTATAGTAGCATTAAGTCCATTTTCCTTTAATTTTTTTGAAATATCTAAAAAATCGACTATCAAATATTCATCCAATACTTTACTTGTAATTCCGATCTCTGGATTTATTCTTAAAAAAAGAATTTTATCCCAAAACTTTTCTTTTAAAAGGACAAAAGGACAACATACAAAGGC
>JAMONC010000003.1 GCA_027066725.1 Desulfobacterales bacterium | reverse complement strand
CTATTAAAAGGCGTCTATTATCTGAAATTAAGCTAAGAGCTAATTCCTCTGTTTGTTTCCCTGTTAAAGTTTTAGTTTTAAGTCCAATATCTACTGGATGCAAAAAACCATCAGCAGCTACTTGACATGGTCTTCCAACTGTAAAGTTTATATCTGACACCCTTGGGTGTGCTTCTAATAATTTTGAAAGTATGATATCAAGATCAACCTTTCTCATTTAACCAACCTCTGTAAAATCTACTGGAGCAGATTTTGCGAAAGGCTTAAATCTAGCCTTATCAACACACTTATTGTATGCTTCATCTGGATCAATCCAGCCTTTTTCTAAAAGATGCATTATGGCATCGTCTAAAGTTTGCATTCCATATTTTTTACCTGTTTGCATTGCAGAGGGGATTTGATATGTTTTACCCTCCCTGATTAAATTTCTAACTGCAGGCGTTGCAATCAATATTTCAAAGGCAACGCATCTTCCTGGAATATCTATCCTTTTAAACATAGTTTGAGAAATAACTGCACGAAGGGCATCTGAAAGAGTTGCTCTTACTTGAGGTTGTTGGTGAGTTGGAAATATTTCTATCATACGATCTACTGTTTTTGCTGCGCTTATTGTATGAAGTGTTCCCATTACGAGATGTCCGGTCATGGCAGCTTCAATTGCAAGGGAGATGGTTTCAAGGTCTCTTAATTCACCAACTAGTATGATATCAGGGTCTTCTCTTAATGCTCCTCTAAGTGCTGCAGCAAATGATTTTGTATGTGTACCAACTTCTCTATGATTTATAAGACAGCCTTTGCATTCATGAACAAATTCTATAGGATCTTCAATAGTTATAATATGATCCTTTCTATGACGATTTGCATAATCTATTATGGCAGCAAGGGTTGTTGATTTACCGCTACCAGTAGGACCTGTTACTAATACAAGCCCTCTTGGTAACATGGCAAGTTTGGTCATAACTGTTGGAAGTCCAAGTTCCTCTGCAGAAAGTACTCTACTTGGAATTTCTCTAAAGACTGCACCAATTCCATATTTTTGCATGAAAAAATTGACACGATACCTAGCAATACCAGGAAGTTCATGTCCAAAATCAACGTCACCTGTTTCTTCAAACTGTTTTATTTTATCCTCAGGAGCAATCTCATAAAGCATTGCTTTTAGTTCATCGTTATCTAAAACTTGATATTTAACTCTATGAAGTTCACCATTTATCCTAAGAATAGGCTGAGATCCAGATGTTAGATGCAGGTCAGAGGCCTTTTGTTCATGCATTAATTTTAAAAAGGCATCAATTTTTGCCATGGATCCTCCATTGTAAAGACTGCCTTTGTAGATATGTGGGATATCTTTTTATTAATTCGGTTTGTGTGGTTCTAAACTTTATTGAATAAGATATTGGAGAAGTTATGGTTTAATCTTTAAATTTCTTCTCTAAGTCTAAAGAAAAGTTGTAGAAACAAAAATTATAATCCGATATATTGTCAGATAAATATCTAGAATAACAATTTATTCAGGACCAAAATGCTTATAGAAGACAATTTAATAGTAGAATTCAAAAAAGTTAGTAAGATATATCCTCCTAATATACCTGCTTTAAAAGATATAAGTTTTGTAATAACAAGAGGAGAATTTGTTTTTTTAACAGGGCCAAGTGGCGCTGGGAAAACTACATTGCTCAAATTATTATTCAGAGCAGAGACCCCTTCTGATGGTGAAATATGGGTAGATGGTATAGAAGTTAGTTCCATAAGTAGAGGGCAACTGCCATTTCTAAGAAGAAAAATTGGAGTAGTATTCCAAGATTTTAAACTTCTCCAGGATAGAAGTGTATTAGAGAATGTTGGGTTAAGTTTAGAAATTATGGGCTATGGTAAAAAACAAATAGAAAAAAGAGTTAAACAAATATTAAATGCAGTAGGGCTAAAAGGGAAGGAAAATGTTTGTGTTGCTCAACTTTCTGGAGGAGAACAGCAAAGGGTTTCTATTGCAAGAGCAGTAATAAATAGGCCATCTATTCTCTTAGCAGATGAGCCTACTGGTAACTTAGATAAACAACGCACAAAAGAAGTAATAGAGCTTTTAGAAGAATTAAATGCCATGGGAACTACTATTATTTTAGCTACACATGATGAAAGTTTGTTTAAAAATACTCATCGTAGAGTTTTATTTCTGAAAAATGGCCGGATGGAGGCTTAATAGTGCTTTTCCCTATAATGATAAAAAGGGCTATTAGAGATTTTCGTGCTAATCTTGGTATACAACTAGGAACTTGTTTTGTTATAGCCCTTTCAGTACTAGTTGTTAGTTTTTTTTCCACATTATATGTGAATTTTTTAAATATTACTGAACAGTTAGGAACTAAACTAGGAATAGTTGTTTATATAAAGTCAGGAAATGAAGATCAAGTTCCACAAATTTATCAAAAGTTGTCTAAATTAGATGGAGTATTATCTGTTAAATATATCTCCCCTAAAGATGCTTTAAAAAAGCTTAAAAGATACTTTAAGGATGAACCCCAAATTTTAGAGGGTATAAAGCCATCTATTTTTCCTCCCAGTTTTGAAGTCCAAGTTAAACAGGCTCTGCTTAATCCAGAAAAACTTGCTCAAATAGCTAAAGAGATATCTAGTTGGCCATTGGTAGAAAAAGTGCAATATGGTAGAGGATGGGTCCAATCTTTATCAGGTATATCAAAAATAGTAAAACTTTTATTGATGATTTCCGCGATCATAGTACTTCTTGCTATGGCATTTGTAGTAGCTAATACTATAAAATTAACTTTATATTCTCGCAAAAATGAAATAGAAATATTAAGACTTGTTGGAGCAACTTCTGGTTTTATTAGAATACCATTTATGTTAGAGACATTAGCTCAATCTTTAATCGGTTGCCTAATAGCTTTTTCTATTGTTTATTTAGGTAGTTTTTATTTTAGAAATTTAATAAGTCATAATGTTATATTAGCTTCTATAGGATTTATTTTTTTACCTATAAAATATACATTAATTATAACAAGTATAACGATTTTTGTATGTTTAATAACAACATTGTTTTCTATAAATAGGGCTCTCAATTTGTAACCAATAAACCTTTCCAAGGTTGATATATGAAAATATGTTGTATTGGAATCATAATTTTATTAATAACTGTTAGTACTTGCGTTGATTATTATTGTTATGCACAAAATCCTATTATAGAAGAATTGCAACAACAAAAGCAAAGGCTAAAGGCTTTAGAAGAGGAAATACATAAAAAAAATTTGCAAAAGAGACAACTTAAAAAAACAGAGGAATCTATATTAGAGCGTCTTACACAAATAGATCGAAAAATAAATAAATTGCAACAGCACCTCCAACAGACTAAAAAGAGATGGACACAACTAGATCTAGAGATAGCTAATTGCAATCAAAATATTAAGATAGATCAACAACAATTAAATCAACTTAAAAATCTTTATATAAAAAGAATTAAAGCATTATATGAGATGGGGGAAATTGGTAGTTTAAATATTCTATTATCTGCAGACTCTTTTACAGGATTTATAAATAGATTTAATTCTCTAAAGTTTGTTATTGCTTTTAATAAAAAGCTTGCTCTACAGTATAAAAATCAGTTAATAAAATTATATAATGATCAAAGAATATTACAGAGTCAAACAAAAGAGTTAGCTGAATTAACAAAAAAAATTCAACAAGAAACAATAGAACTAGAAAGTGAATTACAAGATAAAAAGAGTTTTTTAGATGATATCAGGACACAAGAAAAAGAGTATGAAAGGATGTTAGTTGAGTTAAAAAAAGCTGAAAAACCTCTTAAGCAGATTATATCAAGGTTACAACAAAGCATTAATTATGTAAATGAAGTAGAAAAAGAAGGCCCCAATAGTTTTGTAGCACAAAAAGGTAAACTACCTCTTCCAGTAAATGGAATAATTGAATTACCTCCTAAATCAATGGGTGTAAAAGGTATAGTTATTGTAGCTCCTTGGGGGTCAGAGATTCGCGCGACTTTTGATGGAAAGGTTATATATAAAGATATTATAAAAGGATATGGCCCTTTAATAATTATAGATCATGGAGATCATTATTATACACTTATAGCTCAAGCTGTTAAATTTTTTAAAAATGTAGGTGATACTGTCAAACAAGGTGATATATTAGGACTAGTAGGTAGAGGTCCATGGGCAGAAAATGGAATATATTTTGAAATTAGACATGGTAATAAAGCACTTGATCCATTAATATGGTTTGATCCAGATAATGTTAAACTTCTTAAGCATTAAGGAGTAATTTGATATACTTCACACTTAATTAAATATAGTTTAATATACTAAATAACTAGCTATATATAGAAGACTTAATTTAGGAGACCTTTTAATATGAAGAAAAATAATAATTCTAAAAAGCTAAAGATTTGGCTTACTTGCATTGTATTAGCCTGTTTTTTTGTCTCTATTGGAATATATCAGGTGAGAAGTGTTGCTTCTATATCTAATAATAAATCGTTAAAACAAGAAGAAGAGACATTAAAAGAATTAAGAGAATTTGCAGCGGTGGTTAATTTAATTGAAAAAAACTATGTGGAACCTGTTAATCCTAAGAAACTTATATATGGTGCAATAAAGGGTATGCTTAGTTCTTTAGACCCTCATTCTTCTTTTATGACTCCAGAAGATTTTAAAGAGCTTGAGGTTGAGACTCAG
>JAMONC010000002.1 GCA_027066725.1 Desulfobacterales bacterium | reverse complement strand
CCTGAAGTATTGTCCTTATCTTCTCATTCATGAACGTCCTCCTGTTGACTTTCTATCCCCCCTTAAAGCTAAAAGTGCTGGAAGAACAAAAAGATCTGCCAAAAGTGCAACAAACATTATAAGTGCACAAAGAAAACCAAACTCTGCCGTTGGAATAAAGTCTGAGAAGATCAATATTCCAAAACCACCAATTAATACCACAGAAGTAGCAATAGCCGCTAAACCCTTTGTAGTCCATGTATGTGCTATAGCCTCAAAAACACTATGACCTTGTTGCCTAAATCTAGAATAATGGATTGTAAAATGTATAGTATCATCAACGGCAATACCTATTGCAACTGCAGAAATAATAGCAGTTGCAGTATTTATAGGTATACCAACTAAGCCCATAAGCCCCAAATTTCCTATAATTGGTAAAATATTAGGTATAATTGCTATTATACCTAACCAAAATGATCTTAACACAAAGAAAAATAATCCAAGTACAATAATCATTGCACTTGCAAGGCTTTCTATTTGAGAATTTACAATATCAACAGACATCTTTTGTGTAAGATAGGTCTTTCCTGTCACCTTTGCACTTATCCCAGTATCTTTAAATATAATGTCTAATTCATTTTGTATCTCTCGTATTAAAGGCATCAAAATTCTAGTACTATGATAAGGCGTTCTAGCAGATACCCTCATCCACTGATAATCTTGATCGATAAAGTGATTCATCTCACTACCATCATATATCAATAGATACTGAGCAATAAGCCTTTTTGATTTAGGTATCCTATAATATTCTTTTTCATTACTATGAAAAGCCTGATTCATAAGTTTTATAAAATCATTAAAATCTATAATTTTTGTAATCTCAGGTCTTTTTTTAAGCCAAGACTCAAGTTCCTCCACCCTATTAAGAATATGAGGATTTAAAAATGCATTTGGCTCTTTCGCCTTTAAAGAAATCTCTAGAGTATCTACCCCTCCTAAATTTTTATCTACAAAAGAAGCTCCCTTTCTAACAGGACTAGATGCCCTAAAATATGCCAGTAGATTCGTATCTACTCTTAGATATTTACATCCTATTAAAGAGACAATAGAAAATATAGCTGTTATAAAAAGTACCCAATATCTTACCTTAAGAACCAAATTCCCCATCCCTTCTATAAATGAATCAAGAGGTACTTTTGCTACACGGGATGCAACCTCAACCCATCCAAGAAAGTGTGGTAAAAACAAAAACGTAAGGCAATACTCAAGCATCATTCCCATTGCAGCAGCAATACCAAAATGGCGTATAGAAGGGATATCACTTAAGGCAAGAGAGGCAAATCCAACTGCAGTTGTAAAACTTGTAAGAAAGCATGGCCACCAAAGCTCTTTAATAACTTGTAATATCAAATCGCGCTGGCTTGCATTGGGAAACTCCTTATGAAACCTCTTTCTTACTCCTAAAAGCCTTGCACATACATGGATTCCATCAGCCAAAGAAAGTGCCATTATAAGAGGTGGTAAAATAGATGTAAGAGGACTTAAAGCTCCTCCTATAAGGGTTAGAGAACCAACTGTCCATAAAAGTGAAAGCCCCATTGTCATCATTATTACAACTACAGCAGGAATAGCCCTTAAAAACCAATAAAGCATAAGTCCCATTAAGATAGCCGTAATAGGAATAAAAAGTGCCATATCCCTATTCATAGCCTTTGCCATTGCAACATCTGTCACAGGCCATCCTGCTATGTGAAGTGGGCTTATACCTTTAGGAGGAGGATTTTCTTTTAAAACCTTCTTAATTTCTTTAACAACTCTTGCATCAAAATCATAATCTTCAAAGTGCTGAGTAGTTCTTACAAGTAAAAGAGTCGATTTTGCATCTGGACTAATTAAGTTCCCAACAATTAAAGGGTTTGACAATGCCCTTTTTTTAATCCATCTTAATTCCTTTTTTCCTTTAGGAGTTTTGGGCTCTGGTATTTTATCTGGGAGAAGTGGCTCTACTATAAAGGCATCTCCTTCACCAACGATATCTTCTACAGAACTAAGACTAAGTACATCACTTACTCCTTTTATCTCTTCAAGTTTTTTAGTAAGATGCCTTATATATCTTAATACAAATGGCTTAAGACAATCTTTACATTTAAAGGCAACTGCAATTCCATCATCTGCACCAAACTGACCTCTAAATTTTTGATAAAAGATTCTTGCTGGATCTTTTTTAGGAACTAAAGAATCTATAGAGGTAACAACAGGAAGCCTAACAGTAAGGACTGAGGCATAAATACTAATTAAGATAACAATCAAAAACCATAACCATTTTTTATCAAGAACCCAGCGGGAGTATATATCAAGCCAGCGATTTTTCTTTTGCAAGTTTCGCCTCCCTTAAGGCGGAGATTTTCTTTAGCTTTTTTAGCACCCACCATCGCTTAAAACGTTGAATTGGGTTCTTATTACCCATCGGAATTTTACCTTTTTTATAAACAAGTGTGTAAGGATCAAATTGGGCATAGCAAGGAACAGGTCTAAGGCCTGGTCTATTAAGTAATATCCTAATAGTTTCTGTAGCAGCAAGGGCTGTACAAAGATAACAAGATGAAGCTATAGAAGGACCTTGTTCAGATGAAAGATCAACCTTATTTAGATTCATATATGCCAGCTGAGTCGCCCCTGGAGCTAAACCAATTGCGAAAGAGATAAGTTTTTCCTCCTTGGTCATTCCAGGCTTTATATCAAAATATTCATCAAAATTGGGGCTTTTTTTAGGATCAAAAACCAAAAGAGCGCTACTAAATCCAAGAGGTCCAGCAGTTATAACATAACAACCCTTAGAAAGGGCTCTATTAAAAAGAAGCTGCCTCATTTCTATATTAAAAAAATCAAGTCCATCAACAACAACCTTTACTCCATCTAAAAAATCATCTATGTTTTCATGGCTTATTCCCTCAGGATATGTCTTAATATTAAGATGTGGATTTACATTAAGAGCCTCTTCAACTAATACGTCTAACTTTTTTCTTCCAAAATCTTTTACCCTAGCACCATATTGTCTGTTTATATTAACAGGCTCAAAGACATCAAAATCAGAGAGCTTGAAATTTCCTACACCTATTCTTGAAAGACATATAAGATGGGAGCCTCCTACTCCACCAAGTCCAGGAATTGCAACAGTAGAATTTCTTAGTATATTAAGCTCTTTTTCTGTAATAAGCCCAATATTTCGTTTAAATGCCTCCTTATAGTAAAAATCAGGATCATCTACTATGCTACTATATTGCATTAGCATTATCCTCCTTTTTCTCCCTAAATAAGGAGATCAATCACTTAAGAAAAGAGCTATAGCAAAAAGAGTCTATAAAGATATCTTATTTTGCAAAAAAGTAGCCAAATAATAAAAAAAATTAACCAAGAGTCCCTACAGAGACCCCTCTTACTGTCTTTCGGACTTTTTCGCTATGTTCAATAAGTTGATTAATATTATCAGAAGATATTAAGGTTATAGTTGGAGCCAATAAATCGGAAAGCCCTTTTAAGGAATCTAAAAGATCTAAAGACAGGTTAAAATCCTTCAATCTTGATAACAGATCATCACCAACTAAGTATCCATGGTCTCTTACCAAATCAAAAAGGGCTTCCTTTCCCTTATTTAAAATAAGTTGAATTATTATTCCTATTATTCTAGTATCTCCACTTGTTATCGCCCAATTAGCCTTTTTTATGGCATAACGATTTCCATTAAATGCAATAGCAATGCCTCCCCCTCTTGAAACTAAGTCCAAAGCCTCACTATCTGTTATGCTATCCCCAATATAAATAACATTAGATAAGCTATTTTTAGTACGTACCAAACTATCTTCAACAGCTCTTGCCTTTTCATGGCCACCAATTGGATTTACATCCTTAAGTATTTTACCTATCTCCATATTTGGAATATCATTCCAAAATATTTCATCCAAAACCAAAACAGCCTCTTTTGACCTATTATCTAAATCAGATATAAAACTAGCGTCTTCTGGCCACTCTATAATCTCAAGAGAATTTATCTTATCAACATATTCTTTTAGCTTCTTTCGTTCAGGTTCTGACAATCTATAAGAGTCGATGTTAACCTCTGTAGCATATACATTTTCTTTAGGGAAATCGGTTAATTCACAAAGTGCATCTAAGTATGGACGATAACTAGTGCTGATAATAAAAGCAGGAAGAGTATTAGAAAGTATTTCTAAAAGCTCTTTTGTACCTGGGATAAGACAAAGTGTCTTTTTTGAAAACTCTTGCATATCTTTAGAGCTTACACCATAAGCCTTTAAAAAAGGAAGGATTAATTTTAGGGTATCACCAGCCTTATAACCTTCTTTTTTTTCTACTTCTACTAAATAGTCATCATAACGACTTATTCTTTTAAAAAATTCTCCACCATTTGGGATAAATGCTTCACAAAGCTCAAATGCGTTATCATTTTGTGTAAGTGGCCCCTCACAATCTATATTAACTTGGTAATTAGACATCTATTATCCCCTTTGATAATTATACAAGAACTCTTTCTTGAAATATATCTATATTAACAGCTTCAAATTCTCCCTGTTTTTTGCCTTGCTTAGACTGGCTAGGAACTAAATCAAATTCGAAGATATTACTTGCTCGTTCAAAAAGTCCTAAATCAAGCCCTTCTTTAGCATTTTTAGTATGAAAAAATACATCCTTTTCTACTAATCCCTCTTCTTTAGGTT
>JAMONC010000001.1 GCA_027066725.1 Desulfobacterales bacterium | reverse complement strand
TAGGATTTTTAAATTCTATACCGCATATATTAACGCTTATATCAGGCTCTTTCATAGATTTTACTAACTCCAATTAACTTCATTAACATCAAATACTGGACCATCTTTACACACATGTAAGAAACCGCCATCATTTTTAGATACCACACATCCAAGACAAAGCCCTATACCGCATGCCATTTTTGCTTCCATAGAAACTTGGGCATCTATTTTTAACCTTTTGCATATATTAGCTAGGTTTTTTAGCATTGGATAAGGTCCACAGCTATATACAACTATGTCTTTATTACCTTTGTCTAATAAAAGCTCATCTAATTTCTCTTTTAATATCTCAGTCACAAGTCCTTTTTTACCCATAGAACCATCATCTGTAGCAATAAAAAGGGAATAGCCCTGGTTTTTTATATAATCAATATCAAACAGTTCTTCTTTGTTTGCTGCTCCAACTATTACTATGGTTTTATCTTTGGGGAGACTAGAAGTTAAAAAACTTATAGGGGCAATACCCATACCTCCTGCAACAAGTATATTTATTTTATTTTTTATTATCTTAAAGCCATTTCCAAGGGGGCCAAGGATTTCTATTTGATCTTCCTTAGAAAGATTAGACATGTATTTAGTGCCTTTTCCAACAACTCTATAGAGAATATGTATATCTTTATTTTCTACTCTATTTATAGAAAAAGGCCTTCTTAAAAGGGGATCGTATGACAATTGATCTCTTACCTTTAACATGCAAAACTGCCCAGGCTTTACAGAACTTGCTATTTCAGGAGCCCTTAATATAAGCCTAAATGTATAAGGATTTAATTTTATGTTTTCTAATACTAAGGCTTTTATATTAAATATTTCTTTTATCATGATCGCTTTTTATTTTTTAGACAATTATTAGTGCTAAAGCAGTTGCAACAAAAAGGACAATTGATATTGCCCCATTTAATGTGAAAAATGCCATATTCATGCGAGATATATCAGAAGGTGTTACAACAATTCTTTGCATTACAAGTAATATAAAGGTTATTACTACGCCCAGGTAATATATCCAATTTAGATGGGCTAATATACCAACAGCAACAAAGCAACCAAATGCAATTGCATGGAAAAAGCCAGATATCCAAAACGCCTTTCTGCGTCCAAATTTTGCTGGGATAGAATGTAGTCCTATCTTTTTATCAAACTCTTCATCTAGACATGCATACAATATATCAAAACCACCTACCCAAAACATAACTCCAATACTTAGAATAATAGGTAAATAACTTACAGATCCTTTTACAGCAATCCAACCAGCAGTTGGGGCAATACCAATTGCAAGACCTAAAAATAGATGACAAAGGGGGGTGAATCTTTTTGTGTAAGAGTAAAACATAACAGTTGCAAGTACTATAGGAGAAAGCTTAAAAGCTAGGCTATTTAATTCATAAGCAGCCCAAAAATAAAGGATAGCTGCTATTATAACCATAGCCCATGCCTCTTTAGGTTTTACTTTTCCACTAGGAAGTGCTCTGTCTTTTGTGCGAGGATTTTTTGCATCAAATGGTACATCAACTATTCGGTTAAATCCCATAGCACAGGTTCTTGCTCCAACCATTGCTACCAAAATCCACCAACATTGTCTTAAGGAAGGGAACCCCCTTGCAGCTAAAAATGCCCCTAAGTATGCAAAAGGTAGGGCAAAGATTGTATGTTCAAATTTTATCATATCTAATAGGATTTTTATCTTTTTAAACACCTTCATAATCCCCTTTTTTCTCTATATATTTCTTGCCAGTCTTTTATATCCATTACCTTTAATCCTAGTAGATCAATAATTCTAGCAGTTAGATTATATGAAAGCTCTCTTATGTTTTTAGGGTTTTGATAAAAAGCCGGCATCAACGGAAATATTACAGCCCCTGCCTTAGAGAGTTCAAGCATATTTTTTAGATGAATAGTACTTAAAGGTGTTTCTCTAGGACATATAATAAGGGGTCTTTTTTGTTTTAAAAAGCAGTCAGCAGCTCTATGAATTAGATTAAGAGTTATGCCACAAGAGATAGCAGCAAGTGTATTCATAGAGCATGGGATGATTATCATTGCACTATATCTGGTAGAGCCACTTGCAGGGGGTGCCTCAATATCTTTAGGATCAAAACTATATTTTATATTTGAAAAAAGAGTCAGATCTATTTTTTCAAATTCTATAACCTTTTTGGCATTTTCTGATATTATAATATGTAATTCCTTATTAAATTTATTTAATTGTTCTAGTAATGTCTCAACATATATTATTCCACTTGCTCCTGTAACAGCAATAAGTATTGGTTTTTGTTTTAAGGCTTCTGAGTTCATTTAATATAAGTTCCTAATCTTTTTTACTAAATCATATCCTATTTTTTCATCTGTTTTTAAATCTAGTCTTTTTAGGTTATATTTTCTTAAATCCAACCCTATACCATAAGGAGTTTCAAGAGGAAAAATCTCATCTAGGTTACAATTGGATATAAGTCTTAGGATTTCTCCTGAATTTTTATTATAAATTTCCTCATTAATAAGACATATCATATTTTGTGTAAAAGGAGGATCTAGGTTTCTAAGAGTTCTAAGTATTTCATTTGCTTTAATGTTACTAGTTTCTTCTAAACATATTATTGCTAATTGGTTAAAACCAGTTTCCTCTGGGATAATAACCTCTTTTATCTCTGGAATTTGTTTTTGCCAAAGTGGCAAAAAAAGCTTTTCTGCTACCTTAAATATTAAACTTGTTTCACAAGGTGGTGTATCTATAATGCTAGCAAGATTTATTGCTTCTTTGGCTATAAATAAATAGTGCGGTTCTATTATGGTATTTGAATAATACTTATCATAAATACCCTTAAAATTCCCAAAATATGCACATCTATAACTCTTAGTTTTGATAATCTGTCCAAAGATTATAAATTGGGATAAATAGGGTGCTGGTGGGTAAGATTTAAAAGATATAATTTTTAATGGATTGTTTTTTATAAGGTAGTATGCATCTAGCTCAGAGATACCTTTAGGCATTTTTAAGGCAGAAAGTAGATTAAATAAACATGGTGTTCCTATTGCTATACTACATAGTAAAGGTGTTTTTTTATTAATGTGTTTATATATATCTGATCCTTTATAAAAATATAGCCATAAAGAACCAGATGGCTCTATTTCTATTCTGTATATACCACTGTTTATCTTTTTTGTCTCATGATCTTCAGTAATAATATTGGCCATACTTATATAAGGATTTTGGTCATTATCCCATTGTACCAGAGCGCCTATATGAGATAGCTTAATCTTACTGCCTTCTAAGATAGTAAAATCTTTTATAGATTCAGCTACTTCTAAGGTAGGAATAGAAACAGAAGAAGATAAAAGCTTTTCTCCTTTTTTAGATATTTCTTCCCACTTTTTTACTCCAAGTACTGTAATAATCCTTTTTTTAGAACCAAATATATTAGTAGCAATAGGATATTTAGACCCTTTAATGTTTTTAAATAAAAAGGCTTTATTAGTCCTTTTAGATAAGAATCTTGTGATTCTGGCTATTTCTAGATTTGTAGAGATGTTTTTTTCTATTAATAAAAGATCATCATTTTTTTTTAAAATAGAAAGAAAGGTGGAGAGATCCATTTATAAATAAATTATCCAAGGGGATCTGGTTTTAGTTTATTTTTTTTGCCTAAAATTATAGCATCTCTTGCAAGCTTATCTACTATAGTGTTTTCTTTGTGTCCACTATGGCCTTGGATCCATATCCAATCAATTTCGTGTTTAGATGTTAGTGTATCTAAAATCTGCCATAAATCTTTATTTTTTACAGGTTTTCCATCTGATTTTTTCCAGTTTTTTGCCTTCCACTTTGGAAGCCAGCTAGTTATACCTTGTTTTAGATACTGAGAGTCTGTAAAAAGCTTTATTTTGCAAGTTCTAGATAGTCTTTCTAATGCCCTTATGGCAGCCAATAGCTCCATTCTGTTATTGGTAGTATTGGGACTAAATCCATATATTTCTAATTCTTTATCCCCGTAACGTAAAAGAGCTGCCCATGCCCCTGGACCAGGATTGCCACTACATGCCCCATCTGTAAATATGTAAACTGATTCTTTTTCTTTAATAAGAAAGTACTCCTTTGTTTAGTCTTAGTCTAAGTTACTAACTGCTAATAACTTTTACAACTATATGTAATTGTCAATTTATATTTTTTAAACTCTTTTTTACCTATTTTTACAATTGGTTTTGTAAAAAAGTTTATTGTATTACCAGCTACTTTAAGCCATCTACCTAAACTAAGTGTAATTCTATTTGATGTTAAATTTCCAAAATAATATTTTCTAAGTTGAGGATGCTTATCTGCTTCAGATACATCTACTGGAATCCAGCCTATTTTAGGTACAAAAAATTTTACCCAACTATGATAATGAGTTACTATTCCAGATATCTTATTTGGGGGAAATAGTATTCCAATCTCAAATAGTGTTGGAACATCTATTTGTGAACAAAGTGCCATAAAAAGGCTATGATAATCTACACAGCTTCCTTCTCTAGTTTTAAATAACCATGCCAAATTCCCCTTTCCAGAACCTGGTATATGCCCATATTTTAAATAATCTATAATAAATTTGTATATGTCATGTACCTTGTCCATCTCATTTAAATCATGTTTAATGATTTTTAATGCCATTTGGTGTATTAATCTTTTTATGATCGGATCTGATGGAATAAAT